>CACXCK010000039.1 GCA_902766135.1 uncultured Erysipelotrichaceae bacterium | reverse complement strand
TTCTAAGGTTGTTTCTTGTTCTTCTAACTCGGCTATTTCAGTGTTCATTTCTTTTACCCGCTCTTTAGCGGCATTTGCTTCATCTTGTTTTTTCTCTTTCATTAATAGACCTATACTCTTTGACAAATCATTTTTTTGGGCTCTTAAAGTGTCTGCTTTTAATCTTGCTTCACGCCACTCTTTATCAAGAGCTTCTACTTCATCTACTAAGACTAGTTTTTTATCTTGAAATTTCTTTTTAATATTTTCTTTTACTAATTCTTTATTTTCTCTTATTAATTTAATATCAATCATTTTAACTTTCCTTTCTTACCTCTTCAAAACGGTATTTTTGTTTTATATCTGGATACTTTTCATGGTCTACTTCACTTAAGAACATATTAAGTGGTCTTACATAAGTCTTACAATCATCGTATAAGGCTTTATAGATAACCATTTTTTCATTTGTTTCCGAGTGATAGGCAATATCCATTACTAGATATAAATGACCTTTAAAATGCTTATAAATAGTGTTTAATTTAATAGTTCTCATAGTAGTCCTTTCTAAAACAAAAAGGATGATACCAAAGGAGTCTTGTAATAGACGGTACCATCCTTATTTTAACTTACTCTTATAACGGCTTTTAACCGGGAGTTGTTACTCCTCAAAAGAAAGTAGATTTCATATTCATCCATAATGTACTTTCACCAGCCGTACACTCTCTACGTACTTCATAAATATTACTTATCTTTCATGCGATTTAGATAATTATAACATATTATTTTGAAAGTTGTAAACGATAATCTTTATTTGGATCTATTTCAGAAAGTAATTCTACGTTAAAATCTACTCTAGGTGATGAGTCGTAAGCATGACTTAATGCTTCAGTTACATTGTGACTTATTCCTAAACGTTCTAGATAATTTAAGTAGAAATAATAGTCTTCAACGCTCCAACGATAGGATTTATCTAGGCTTATAGCGTTAAGTAGCATATAAATAAATGATAGCATCTGAGTATTATGGGAAGGAATATGTCTATCCTCATCATTCATTGGATATTTATTAGGAAAATTATAAAGATTAAAATTATAGGTCATAAATTTAGAAACAGGGATATCGCTACCATTAATGACCGCGCTATCCATATCTACGACTTTTATTCTTTGACTTTCAGCATCAAAAATAAAGTTTGCTTCGTGAATATCTCCTAAGAAGAAATTTCCTTCTAACGCGTGGACACTTTCTATTTTATTAAGTAACACTAATATTTCTTTTAAGTACTTTAATTTATCTTTCAAGGAAACATTAGGATTATTTAAGAACACTTTCATATTTAAACTTGACTCTATATATGGCATCATATAGCCTCTTAATTCTTTATCAACACTTACTAAAGCAAGAGGCATAACTAGTTCATCTAAGCCTATTATATCTTTATTTCTAATTAATTCACTAATAGTATATGATTTATCTGGCATTTTTTCTGGATTATAAAAGATTTTTATAGCATTTAAATACTTTTGCCATTTATTCTTATCTTCGTAGACATATATTTTAGCTTCCGTGCTTGGAACACTTCTTGGTAATATTAATTCAGGAATACTTTTAAATTCTCTTTTTCTAAAATCTAAAACTTGCATATCATTTAATTTATATGCATGATAAAAATCTATATTAGATATTTGCATATCATCTATTTTTAATAATTCCATAACAATCCCCTTCTTTAATGGGTAGTATATTACCATAAATACATTTGTTTGTCAATTTTCTATAAGAAAAACTGCTTATTAAGCAGTTAACTTTCCATATCTACTTCGTATGGGTTACTAGCACTTCCGTCTCCTCCAGAAATAAACTTAGTTCCTGGTTTTAGGGAAAGAGCCGGCCGAGCCCCGCAAAAATTGTCCACATAATAATGGCCCCAAGAACCCGACGAGTCCACGACCCTCTCGTAAGCATTGGAGTCGTTGAAAGAGGAAGGCGCAGAAGACCAATAATTAGCTCCTGTTTTATTAGCTTTATAATTTCCTATTAAACTATGTTCTGCTGTTGTTAATAGCCCCACTGGGTATGTTAAAGCACTATTACCGGATTCTCCATCACTAACTGTGAATGCATCTCTTTTATTTGGACATTTTAAATAATGTTTATTATTATATGCGTTAAAATATAAATAACTACTTAAACTTCCTGTTTCACTCCATCCTCCAAGACTATCTATCGTTCTATCATTGCAGAATATCGTATCATCTAATTTATTCTCATATTCTGTTCCTTTTAAATTCATAGCATACCATCCATCTATAAATTTCTTGATTGTACTATCTTTGACATTAATATCGTTATTATTGACCATTTTGTTTAATGCTTCCCTTACTGTTTCGTTGCCGTTTAATTTTATATAATAAGGTTTTGTTCCACTTAAGTAATAAATATAATACATATCTGTACAGGTATTATCACCTGCCTTAAAACAAGTATAATGATGCGTATTTAAGCTTGTTTTGTTCGCACTATCGGAGATATCCCAAAACTGCACTGTATTGTTTAAGGTATAGGTTCCTTCTGTGTAGGTGAATGACTCACCATAATAATAGTTATTAAATACTCCTATTTCTGTTCCTATAGACGTTTGAGAAGCACTTGTAATCTTATAGAGTTTATTACATGTTGTTTGGTTATAATCTTCACAGACATAATAGTTATTGAAACTTGAGTATCCGTTGTACCATTCCATAGCACTCTTCTCTGTCACTGGGCTATTTAAGGTATAGGTGCCATCTCCATTATCGGTATATCCATTTGATAACTTAATCGTTCCTACACTTGTTCTTCCTTCACTTAAGTATTCTGATATCATGTAGTTTGTTTTTGTTGTTGTATCAAGTACTTTATAAGCTGTGCTACACCTTATTGTTGTATCATTATATTTACTAGTACTTCTACATGTATATTTTCCTGGTAAACTTGTATAATTATCAGTCCAACTTAACTGAGTAACATTACTACCATCTTGATTTGTGATGTAGTATTGTCCTCCTGAATAAGAAATTGTGTCTCCATAATAGAAGTTACTACTACTTGATGATTGAGACGATAGAATAGTTGCACCTGAATTTGTCATTGTTTTAGATTGATAAGCATAGACATCGTTATACATATACCCTACATAGGATGGTGAGTTATAACTTGAGTTAAACACACTACTTCCTATCTGAGCATAATTAGTACTCACTCCCATCTTTAAGACATATCCTGTTGTATCATTTTCTTTTGATACCACATAATATGGATTTGCACAAGAGGTATTTGTATTTCCACAGGTATATTTCCCTATGATACTTGCTGAATCTGTGCTAAAATTCATTGTAGATGTATCAGTTAAAGTGTAGGCACTTCCATCATAGGTGTAACTTCTTCCATATACTTTGTTCCCACTTAAAGAAAGCGTTTGACCACTAAAACCTGTATGGTTACCTGAAGTTGTTGTGCATTTGCCATTAGCATCTAAATCTCCGTTGTAAATAAGTTTCATTCCACCAGTTCCTGTAACTCTTACTAACTTCCAACACATATTTGCAAATTTAACGTTATTATCTTGATGATTTCCCCTTAAATAATAGCTTGTTCCATAATCGTCTTCCATGGTACAAATGATTGGTTCTTCTGTTGTTGAATACGGGTCTATAATTGAACCATCTTCATTAACTTGCAAACATTTAGAATTAGTTGGGTCGGCACTTGCTATGATATTACAAATAGTTGCTCCTTCACCATACTCTGCTTCACAACGTTCCATATTTGTAACATTATCTTTATATCCTGCTGTAACTGTTACTTTAGAAGAAAATGTTTTATTTGCGCTCATCTCCACAGTAGAAGATTCATCTATCCATAATCTTAAGTTATATGTAACACTTTCATTTGGATCTAAATATCCAGTTTTTAAAATATATGCCGTGGTTGCATTATCAAGTGTTTTAGTTGTTACTGTTTTACTAGATAAAAGTGCTGGTGTGCCATCATCTAGCATTACTTTAACCTCAGTGCTCGCTAAAGTAGTGGTATTAAGTATTTCTAAGTTTACTTGGTATGAAGCATTACTGTTACATGTATTTGTTATAGTAAATGTAAATGGGGTTAATTCGCGTCCTTCAGTATCAGTTATTGGATATGCGCCTGTCAAGTTAATGGGATTTTCTTCAGATAATGTAACATTAAAACACTTACTAGATATTAAATTATTATTAGTTTGATTTAAAGTTATAATCCACGAAGCAAAAGAAACACCTATTACTAATAATATAATGGTAATTATTATTAATACTTTTCTTCTTTTCATAAACATGCCTACCTTACTATGGTAATTGTATCATAAATAATCCTCTTTGTATAACAAAAAAAGAATCATTTTCTGATTCTAGTTTTTATTTTTGATTCTTTTTTCTAAATATTTTATGAAATCTTTATATGTTAGTGTTGTTGTTTTTTCACTTCCAAATTCACGATAAGAAATAGTTTTATCATCTACTTCTTTCTGGCCTAAGATGATTGTTACTGGTATTTTTTTAACGACAGCATCTCTTAATCTGTAGCCTAGTTTTTCTTCTCGACAATCTAAGTTTACTCTGTAGCCTTCTTTTTCTAGCTTGGTAGAAAGGTCTTTAGCATAGTCTAGATGATATTCATTGTTTACTGGTAATATGTTAATCTCTATTGGAGCAAGCCATAATGGTAAAACGCCTTTTGTTTCTTCTAGGTAGAAGGCCATGAATCTATCTATTGAGCCAAGTATTGCTCTATGGATAACTACTGGAGTTTTCTTTGTGCCATCAGAATCAATATATGAAAGGTCAAAACGCATTGGTAAACAGAAATCTAATTGGCAAGTAGAAAGGGTGTATTCTGGGCCAACTGCTGGTTTTACTTGAACATCTAGTTTAGGACCATAGAAGGCTGCTTCACCTATTTTTTCAACATAATCTAGTTTTAGATCATTTAGTACTTCTCTAAGTTTGTTTTCGGCGTTGTTCCACATTTCATCGTCTGGGTAGTATTTTACTTTGTCTTCTGGGTCTCTTAGCGATAATTCGAAACGATAATTTTTAATATTCATTTCTTTATATACTTCTAGAATTAAATCGACAACACTTTTAAATTCGCTTTCGATTTGCTCAGGAGTACAGAATATGTGAGAGTCATTTTGGCAAAATGTACGAACTCTTTCTATGCCTTTTAGGGCTCCACTTGCTTCGTATCTGGCATCACGAGCAATTTCAGCAATACGAAGTGGTAAGTCTCTATATGAGTGAAGTTCACTGCCATAAATTACCATGTGATGAGGACAATTCATTGGGCGAAGAACAAATTCTTCATCATCAACTTCCATTTTAGGAAACATATTTTCTTGATAGTGTTCCCAGTGGCCTGATGTTTTGTATAACTCGACATTACCAATGGGAGGTGTTAAAACATGCTTATATCCTCTTTTTATTTCTTTTTCTCTTATATAGTTTTCTAAAGTATTCCACATTACAAAGCCGTTTGGTAAGTACATCGGAAGGCCTTTGCCAACTAAGTCATCGATTAGGAAAATACCTAAGTCTTTACCAATTTTACGATGATCTCTTTCTTGAGCGTCTTTTAATTCTTCTAAGTGCTTATTTAGGTCTTCCTCAGTCTTAAAACATACGCCATAGATTCTTTGAAGCATTTTGTTTTTGGCGTCACCTTTCCAGTATGCTCCAGAAAATTTAAGAAGTTTAAAATATTTACATTCTTTAGTTGTTTCGACATGTGGGCCTCGGCATAGGTCTGTGAAATCTCCTTGTGTGTAGCATGATATGACAGTATCAGACTCGTCCATTCTGTTAATTAAGTCTATTTTGTATGGGTCATCTTTAAATCTTTCTAAGGCCTCACTCTTAGTAATTTCTTCTCTAATTATTCTTTTACCATCCTTAATGATGCGTTTCATTTCTTTTTCAATATTCGTTAAATCTTCTTCGGTTAATGTTTTATCACCTAAGTCAATATCATAGTAGAATCCTTCTTCTATTACGGGGCCTACCCAGAATTTAGCTTCAGGAAATAGATGTTTAACTGCTTGAGCCATAATGTGTGCGCATGAATGGTTAATTATGTTTAATTCTTTATTTTCTTTGATATTTATCATTGTAATCCTCCTTTTTTTAGTACTCTTTGATATTTTTTCTCACTTTCTAATTCGAATAATAAGCCATCTTTGCTGAAATGGTTTGGAATGATACGAATAAGAATTTTATCCCCTATTTGATAGGTTAAATTATTGTTTCTAACGATATTTTGATTTTTATCATAAACAAAGTTTTTAGATAACGGGATAACGCCAGGAATATTAGTTTCAGTTTTTAGGTATATACCTTGAGGTGAAAAGAATTCTATTGTAGCTTCAATTGATTCACCACGGAATGATTCTGCATAGCAAGATAGTAAGAACCATTCGACATTTCTTTCTAGGCGATCCGCATCTTGTTGGGTACTAGATAGATATGGTCCCATCTTGTGGATGTATTCAGTTAATTCTTCCATGTATTCATTGCCATGACGATGGGTTAAGAATTCGTCTAGAGCTAAGTGATTTAGCTGATCTGGGCCTCTTCGCATCGTAGATGTTACGGTTGCATATCTTGGTAAGGCCATGGCATAATGACCAGTTGGAGTATCACTATAATATGCTCTTGGCATGGCTGTTAAGAATATCTTGGAATAATAACGATACTCTTCAGGGGTTGCATTTTTCATTAAGCTTGACATATATTGTTGGAATTTTTTGACATCCTCAATTTGTTTTAAACTTTGCACACGCCTATTTATTTTAGGAAGACTTTCTTGAGCTTCAATTATTTTATTTATTTCTGGGCAATCATGATTACGATACATGAATGGAATTCCTGCCCAATAAGCGTATTCTGATGCCATTTCACCGGCTAGAATCATGAAGTTTTCAATCATGATATTTGATAGACCACGGTGTTCTTCTTCAACATTTATTGGAGTTCCGTCCATTTCAACAGCAAAGTTTAGTTCTGGTGTATCTAGAATCAGAAAACCTCTTTCTAGTCTCCTTTTTTGTAAAATGTTAGATAAATCGCTCATTTCAATTAAGGTGTTGCGATATTCAAAATAGCCGTCTCTAATAACACTTCTTTCTAATAGGTCATTTACAGCATCGTAGCTCATCTTCTTTTTACTTCTTATAATACTATTATATATTTCATAGTCTACAAGGTTACCTGATGAATCGATGCGCATCATGAATGTTCTAGTTAGTCTTTCTTCACCTTCATTTAAGGAACACAGATTGGTTGATAGATAATCTGGGAGTTCTGGGAAGACTTGATTAGATAGATAGTAACTTGTACCTCTTCGCATTGATTCTTCAAAAACGCATGAACCAAATGGAACGAATGGTGTTGTATCTACTATATCAACTCTTAATTCATATAAATCGTCATTTACTTTTTTTAGAGAAACAGCATCATCTAGATCTTTAGCATAAACTGGGTCAATAGTAAAGGTTAGTCTATCTCTTTCGTCTCTTCTTTTTTCTTTCATTTTAATTGTTATATTAAGCTTTTCAACTTCTTTTAGGACATCTGCTGGAAATGATTTTTGAACGCCATGATTTAGAGCAAAGGCTAGTATATCATCGCTTACTGTTGCCCGTTTTAGAATTCTTAAATTGCTAAGGATGAATTCTTTTGAACTTGGGTCATATTCGTAATGAGCGAGAACTCTTTGTCCTTCTTCTAGTTCTCTTATGTCCATCTCAGCAGTTATACCCTTGGCATATTCATTTTCAATGGCTCTTAAAGAACCGTTCATTACAACAAAGACTTTTTCTTCTACTTTACGGTGTAAAACTTCAACTACTTTAGCACTTTTTTCTTCTTCAGTGTATACTATTTTAACATTTGCTTCGTCTTTTTCGAATGCACCATTCATGTCTTTTAGGGAAATAGGTATTCTGATATCATTATTTAATATGTAGTACTCGTTGTTTTTATAGTCACGGTGGATTGTTTTAGATATGATGTAGTTATCATCAGAACACCAGTTGTTTTTTCTTACAACTCTAACTATTGTGCCGGCTCTTGCTAAAGCATAGGTTTCTCTTGTTGGACATATTGTTTCTTCGACGAAGACTGTGTCGCCAACTTCAGCTTTTAACTCTTTTACTTCTTTAGTTTTGAGCATTATTCTGGAAGCATTTTTTTGCATAATATAGTAATTATTTCGTTTTGATTTTTGAAGTTCGCCATACCGGTAAAAAAAGTTTTCATCTATGCTTACATACTCTTGTTCTTCGTTAAAATATATTAAGCATTTTTTTTCAATTTCATATAAGGCATCTAAAAGTGACATAATTTCACTTGTTGGTACCTTAAATAGTTTTATTAGTTTTTCAATCGAATATGATTTTTTTGTGTTTTTGAAAAATATTTCTAATCTTTCATTCCAATTCATTTTAACCCACCTTTTCTAAACAAAAAAAGGATGGCTATTAGGAGCGTTTATATAACGCGGTACCATCCTTTTATTTACTTAATTTATGATAACGGGTATCCCCCGGATCTTATTAGACCTCTTATGAAAGTAGTAATATAAATCTTCTTGTTTTGTTCCACCAAAGCCAAAACTCTCTATTAAGCATTTAATTTATACCGTGTCTTTCAATCAACGAATTACAGGCTTATTGTAGCACTAAATGAAAAATTAAACAAGTGTTTTTAGGCTTTAATAGTTTTTTTTACTTTTTGACATTTAGGGCAATAGTATGTGCTTCTTCCGCCGATGAATTCTTTTTGAATTATACTACCACATATACTACACTTCTCGCCCTCTTTTTTATGAACCATTAAATAGTTTTGAAATCGCCCCGTAACACCTAATGAGGAAGTGTAACTTCTAATGGTTGTGCCACCTTCTTTTATTGCATTTTTTATTATGCTGTTTGAAGATGCTACGATTCTTTCACAATCTTTTTTGGTAATTTGGTTGCCTTTTTTAAATGGATTTACCTTTGATGCAAATAATACTTCATCAGCATAGATGTTACCTAAGCCAGAGATTATTGTTTGGTCTAATAAAAGGGTTTTCATCGGAATATTCTTAGGATGAAACTTTTTATATAAATAGTCTGCTGTTAAATCATCATTTAGAGGTTCTATTCCCTGTTTTTTTATGCCTTCAAACTCGTATAATTTATCTTTAGGCATAAGTTTCATGCGACCAAATTTACGAGTATCATGGTATCTTAAACAAGTAGAATCAGTAAATACAAATTCAATATGTTCATGTTTTACTAACTCATCTTTACTGTTTTTAATGAAGTACTTGCCTTCCATTCTTAGGTGGGATAATAAGTAGTAGTTATCCGTTTCAAAAATAAGCCACTTACCTATTCTTTTTATGTCTTTGATTGTTTCACCGATTAGTTTTTCAGTAAATATTTCTGGGTTATCTAAGATTATTTTTTCGTAATAGATATGAATATCTTTGATTGTTTTATTTAGTATTCTTTCTTTTAAAGTAAGTCTTACTGTTTCTACTTCAGCTATTTCGGGCATTTTGAACCTCCTTTGATCTATCTATAAGCCATTTAAATAATGTGACATCTGATCCTATTTCTGGGTGAAATTGAACGCCTAAAATATTGTTCTTGTTTTCTAGGTATTCAAGGCCTTCTATAACAGAGTCATTACTTAAAGCATTTATTTTTAGACTCTTTGACGAGCGATTAATTTTCATACTATGAATGCTTACTACATTTAACTTTGAACATCCAAATAGTTTATATAATAATGTATTTTCTTTTATATTAATCAAGTGCTTTGCATTACTTATAGAAGTGCTATCATAGGTAATGGTATGAGTATGATTGAGTCTTTCAGATTCATTCATTTTGACGAGATAAGGGTTACTCTCTTTCATAATGTCATAAACCTCGTCAAATGTTTTACCTGGGTATTTTTTTTGATCTTCGATCACGTTAAAATAAGTAGCAATAGCTTGGGTTCCCATGCAAACGCCTAAAACTGGTTTATGAGTTTCAAGAGCATAATCTAGAACTCGATAAAATGTAGGCCAAATCTTGGTACCACCTGGCCATAAGAAGCCATCACAAAGTTCTAGATAATCTTCTATGTTTTCTTTTAATAAGCCTAAAGGTATGCCTCCACAAGCGGAGATTTTTTCGATGTATAGTCTTACGAATGACGCTCTATCAGCATGAGGATCGTTTTTTTCATTTGTCAAATTGAACGTAGGCAGTATGCCTATTACTGGCTTATTTTGTTTCATACCAATCACTTCCATAATCAGCACTTACAAGTATTGGAACATCTAACTCGATAATATTGGTCATTTCTTCTTTAACTAATTTTTCTAATACTTCTTTTTCTTCTTTTACGACATCAAATATTAATTCGTCGTGAATTTGCAAAACCATTTTGGATTTTAAGTTTAATTCTTTCATCTTTTTGTTTATAACGCTCATAGCTTTTTTTATGATATCGGCACACGTTCCTTGGATTGGCGTATTTAGAGCGATTCTTTCACCCATTTGTCTTACCATATACTGAGAACTTGATAGTTCTTTAATTATCCTTCTTCTTTTCCAAAGAGTTCGTACACTTCCGTATTCTTTAGCTTCTTCGATGACATTATCCATATATTTTTTGACACCTGGATATAATTCATAGTATTTGTCAATGAATTGTTTTGCTTCTTTTGGACTTATGTCTAAATTCTCGCCTAGGCCAAAACCACTTATGCCATAGACTATGCCAAATATGACTGCTTTAGCAGTGCTTCGCATACTCTTAGTTACTTCACTTTCTTTAATGCCGTGAATATCGGCTGCTACTTTAGTGTGAATGTCCTGGTTTTCTTTAAACGCCCTTTGCAGTTCTTTAGAACCTGATACGTGGGCTAATATACGTAGTTCTATTTGACTGTAGTCAGCGCTTAAGAATAAATCATTCTGAGGAATAAAGGCTTTACGAATTTTTTTGCCTTCTGAGTCTCTTACCGGAATGTTTTGTAAGTTAGGTTCAGTGCTAGATAATCTTCCTGTTCTTGCATAGTTTTGTTTGAAAATAGTATGAACTAGGCCATCATCATGAATATAGTTTTCTAAACCTTCTAAGTATGTAGAATAAAGTTTAGTGGCGTTACGATATTCTAAAATTTTATTTATGATGGGGTGATAGCTTACAAGCTTTTCTAGAACTTTGACGTCTGTTTTATAGCCAGTTTGGCCTTTTTTGCCACCTGGAAGGCCAAGGGTTTCAAATAATATAACACCTAATTGTTTAGGACTTGAAATATTAAATTCAGTTCCAGCTAGCTCATATATTTCTTTGGTGAGTCCCTCTATTTCTTCTTTCTTTTCTTCTTTCATTTTATCAAGAATACTCTTATCTATTTTCATGCCCGTTATTTCCATTTCAGCAAGCGTACTAACTAGAGGCATTTCAACTTCGTTAAATAATTCATACATATCTTCTTTTTGAATTTCTAGAACTAGACTTTCTCTTCTATCAATTATAAATCTTGATTTTAGGGTAATGATGCTTTTTAATTCTTCTTCACTAGGTAAGTTTTTATATATTTCTGTTAAGTATTTAACACGATATCCTTCTTTGTTCATATACATAGCTAAGTCATCTTTTGCACTGTCTTCTAGAAGGCCATAACAAACTGATAAGTCGGTGTTAAACTTTGGGCATATAATCCCGTTTCTTTTTAAAATTACAATATTTTTTTTGTAATCAAAGGTATATAATATTTTGCCCTTTAGGAATTCTAAAGTTTCCCCAATAAGTTCTTTTTTTACGTAGTAGTTTTTCTTTTTAGAAGATAATCCCATACCTAGTATTGTACCTTCGTGATAGTTTTCTTTACTTACTTCTATGTATATACCGTATTCTAGGCTATCATCTATTTCAACAACATCTTCAATTTCAATGTAGTCATTTTTAATGGGCTCAGTCTCGTGTTTTATATTTTTTAAGAAGGAATAGAATTCTAGTTCATTATAAATATCTTCTAGGCCTGGTTGGGCCCCTAAGTATTTGATATTTTCTAGGGAATTAATATTAAGAGGAACTTCTTTATAGATTGTTGCTATTTCTTTACTCATGAAGGCATTTTCTTTGTCACTTAATAGTTTTTCTTTAGTCTTACCTTTTATTTCATCGATGTGCTCATATATTCCTTCTAGACTCTCATATTTAGCTAGGAGACTAAGGGCTGTTTTTTCACCGATACCTTTGACCCCTGGAATGTTGTCTGATGAGTCACCAGCAAGAGCCTTCATATCTATTATTCTAATTGGTTCAATTCCATAGTCAGCCTTAAACGTTTCTTCGTTGTATCTGATATAATCTTTTTGTTTTAGAAGTTTCATTTCTAACTGGGGGCTTATAAGTTGTAATAGGTCACGGTCAGAAGATATTATAACGCCTTCAAAGTCCGGATCTTTTTCAACCATTTGAGCAAATGTGCCAATAATGTCATCCGCTTCATATGGAGCTAATTCAAAGTAAGGAATCCCCATTTTTTCTAGAATTTTTCTTGCATATGGTTCTTGTATCTTTAATTCTTCAGGCGTTTTTTGTCTTCCCTCTTTGTAAAAATCATATTTTTCTTTACGAAAATTTTTACCTATATCAAAGGCTACTGCAATGTATTCTGGATTCTCTTCAGAAATTATTTTATTCATCATAGAAACAAGGCCGTATAAGGCATTTGTAGGCATTCCTTTGCTATTTTTTAGTAAGTTACCATTATACGCAGTGGCATAATAGCTTCTAAATAGTAAGTTATTACCATCTACTAAGATTATCTTTTTCATTTTAATCACCAAGTTAAGTATAACAGAAATTAAATATTAAAAAAAGAGATTAATATTAACCTCTTCTTAAAATTCTTGCTTTATATGTGTTTTCCATTAATTCATATACAGTCATTGGGCCGACGCCTTTTGGGACTGGAGTGATGTGTGATGCTTTTTCATTTACTTGGGCAAAATCCACATCACCATAAATTTTGTTATCTATACGAGTAATACCTACATCTACTATGATACACCCATCTTTCACCATGTCGGCTGTAAGAAAATGTTTTTGACCGACAGCGACAACTATTATGTCAGAATTTTTTGTGTATTCTTTTATATTCTTGGTTTTGGAATGTAGTAAACTTACGGAAGCGTTACGATTTGTTAGCATGATGCTTAATGGTTTACCAACTAATATGCTTCTTCCAATAACGGTTACTTTAGCACCTTCTAATTCAATTTTATACTCATCAAGCAAGTCTATTATACCCTTAGGTGTGCATGGGGTAAGTGCTTCTACCCCTTCTAATAATTTACCCTGATTAACGTATGTTAGACCATCTACATCTTTATAAGGGTCAATTGCATTTTGAATTCTTTCAACATTAAGGTGTTTGGGCATAGGCATTTGGACAATTATTCCGTCGATTAAGTCACTTTTGTTATAATTGTTTATAATACTTATTAGTTCTTCTTCTTCAATATCTTCTTTTAATGATTCATGAATAAAGGTATAGCCTAAATCCTTAGCTACTAGAGCTTTATTATTAACATATACCTTTGATGAAGAGTCATTTCCAACGCTTATGACAACTAAGCCGATTGGAGGATTTAATCTTGTCACCTTTTCTTTTAGGAGAGCTAGTTTTTTATTTCTTAGTTCTAAGCCATTCATAATTATTGCCATATTAAACCTTCTTTCTTTTTCATATTATATAAGAATAAGATGACAGAGGCAAGAATTTATTTCATTATTCTTTTTAATGTTTTTATAGCACTTTTCTCAATTCTTGATACTTGGGCTTGACTAATACTTAAGGCGTCTGCAATTTCTATTTGGGTCTTACCTATAATATATCTGTTTAGGAGAATTGTTCTTTCTCTTTCTTTTAATTTGGATAATGATTTTTTCATTAGCAAGAGATTATCTTTTTCACTAGTTCTTTTGTCTTCTATTTGATCATATAGATAGATTGGTTCTCCTCCATCATTGAATATTGGCTCATAGATGCTAACTGGTTCTTTTAATGAGTCGAGGGCTTGGCCTATTTCGTAGGAACGGCATTTAAAATGAGACGCGATAATGTCTATTGATGGTTCTATCCCCTCTTTTTGACTGTATTCGTCTTTGAAGTGAAGAATTTGGTAGGCAAAGTCTTTAATTCCTCTACTTACTCTTAGACTTGTTGAATTCTCGCGATGATATCTTTTTATTTCCCCCACAATAAGGGGTATTGCATATGTACTCAGTTTTAAATTGTAGCTTAAGTCAAAGTTATCGATAGCCTTTATAAGCCCTACGACACCAGCTTGAAATAAATCATCCATATTATGTTTATCTTGTTTATATCCTTTTAAGACACTTAAAACAAGTTTTAGATTTCCCTCTACTAATTTATTTTTAGCTTCATTGTTACCGCGATGCATTTCTTCAAATAACCGAATTTGTTCTTCATTTTGTAGAACTGGCAAGTCGTTAGTGTTGACACCGGTTATTTCAACAATGTATTTGGACATTTAAAAACTCCTTTCATATCTATTTTGATACAAAAGAAGTTTTTGTATTCATCTAATCTAAAACACTTAGTTGGTTTATGGCGTCTTCTAGGCTTTTAACTGATATTATTATGATATCTAAGTTATTTTCTTCTTTGACTTTCATAGCTTCTTCATAGTTATCTTTCGGAACTAGAAATGCGTAGGCTTTTTTCTTTACCGCCCCCAGTAATTTATATTTTACGCCACCAATTGCACCGACATTACCATCTTTGTCAATGGTTCCGGTGCCGATTATGTTGAAGCCTTTCGTTATATCATCTGGAACTAAGCTATTATATACTGCTAGAGACATCATTAATCCTCCTGATGGGCCAGATTCAGTACTTTTCATGGTAATATGGGCATTTGACTCCGTTTCATAGTCATACGTTTCAACCACAGACATACCAATTTTCGGAGTGTTATCTACCATAAATACTTTGGCATAGCATTCTATAATTTTTTCTTCTCTTTTAACTTTAAGTTTTACCTCATCGCCCTCT
>CACXCK010000038.1 GCA_902766135.1 uncultured Erysipelotrichaceae bacterium | reverse complement strand
CCTCTTTCATAGGCTTCATCTCCTAGAGCAGTATGTTCTTTCACGTAATTGGAAACATCTGCAATGTGGACACCTAAAACGTAGTTTTCTCCTTCCATAGTAAGACTTATGGCATCATCGATGTCTTTTGTGTGAACGCCATCTATCGTAAATATTTCCCAACTAGTTAAATCCCTTCTTCCCTCTAATTCACGTTCACTTACTTCAGTTGGAATAGATTCTAACTCGTGTTCTACTTCGGCACTAAAAGTTGGATCAATATTGTATTTATAGGCTATACTTAATATATCCATGCCTGGATCATCTTTATGGCCTAGCACTTTTATAATAGAGGCAGTGTATCTACCTTTACCTATTTCTTTATCTAGTTTAATTAGAACTTTACTACCTGGTACGCAACTTTTAAAAGCATCTTTATTGAATTTAATCTTAATATTTATTTTTTCATCATCCAGTTTAACATCTAGGCCTTTTCTTGTTTCAATTACTTCACCTACTATATTTTTAATATCTCTTTTGATAATTCTTATTATTCTTCCTTCTGGTTTAAGGCCTTTTTTCATTACTTCTGCTAGAACGATATCATCTTGAATAGCACCATTAATAAATTCTGGACCAATGTATAAGTCTTCTTCTTTAGGTAATATGACAAAACCGAAGCCTTTTTTGTTAGCACTAAACTTGCCTATTTTTAGACTAGGGCAATTCTTTAGGAGAATATACTTATCTTTTTTAGTTTTAAAGACCTTATATTCATTTACTAATTCTTCTAGGGTATCCGTTAATTCTTTTAGTTCTTCAGCTGTTTTATAACCCATAATATCATTTAGTTCAATTAACTCTTTGGCTTCATGAATAGTTTCTAGCTTACTTAGTAGTTCTTCTTTCATATTTATCAAGCTCCTTATATTAACATTATATCTTTAATTTTTGTTATAAACAAGATAGGTTTACATAAAAAAACTCACTTGTTGTGAGTTATCTTAAGAATAATATTAAAGAGATAATAAAGAATACAGCGCCTAGACTAGCGGTTAATCTAGTAATAAATAATTCCATTCCTCTTTCTTTAGTAACGCCAAATAAGCGATCATTACCACCAGTTATAATTTGCCCAGCATCACTTGCTTTATTACTTTGTAATAGAGTTAAAATAATAATTAATATTGATACGATAAGTAAAATTGTTTCTAGCATGTTTTTTCCTCCCTTGTGTAATCGAATATACCATAAAATAAGTTAATTATCAAGCACCTAAGCGCAAATAAGATTCAATAATTTTTAAGACTTCTTCTCTTCCTTTTTTAGTTGTACTTGAGAAATGAATAAAATTGTCAATTTTTAATGTTTCTTTAATTATATTATCTTGTTTAGTACGATCTTTCTGGCCTACTTTGTCATACTTAGTTGCAATTATCGTAATATTTATATTATAGTACTTTAAAAAGTTATACATCATAATGTCATCTTCAGTAGGTTTATGACGATAGTCTATTAGCATAAAGACATGAGATAGGGTCTCACGTTTTTTTAAATACTCTTCAATCATTAAGCCAATTTTTTTGTCACTTTGCTTGGATAATTTACTATAGCCATAACCAGGGACATCTACTAGATAGCAGTCATTATTTATGAGATAAAAATTTAGAGTTTGGGTTTTGCCTGGTTTAGAGGATGTACGAGCAAAGTTCTTTCGAGATATCAAGGCATTAATAAAGCTACTTTTACCAACGTTACTTCTGCCTACTAATAAGAACTCTGGATAAGAATCTACAGGATACTGGCTTTGTCTTACCGCAATACTTTTTAATTCTACGTTATCGATTTTCATATATAATATCACCTGTAGTTAACATTATATGGTATTTTTACTATTTTTGCAAATTAAAAAAGAACCTAAAGGTTCTCAAGAAAATCATATGCTCTATTCTTAGCCATGATTAGATTAGAAATATTAAGAACACCACATAAAACTAAATATGTGCCTGCCACTTGAGTAAGGGCCAAATTACTGAATGGATTTATAATTATTAAAACACTCATAAATATTTCTAATGCGGCAGTTAATATTAGAAGTAGCCAACTACGTTCAGATATTATTTTTAAACGTAAACCTAAATCTATTTTAATGATAGCAATGTAGATAATCCATAAACCAATAAAGATGGTTACAACTTGACTAAACAAGAATGGATTTAGAATGGTAATGATACCTAATAATATAGCAATAATTCCGTATACTAAGTAAAATCTAAAAAGAGGGATATCTCTTGTTTTGCTGAAGCAGTATAAGTTAAATGCTCCAAATGTAAGGACACCTAAGCCAAATAAAATGCTTATTGCTTTAACACTTATTTCAGGGTTCATTAAGCATATTACTCCTATGATTATCATGGCTAGGGAAATACATACTTCAGTCCACATTATTTTTTCGTATAGACGACCTGCAAGTGTTAATAACCGTCTAGTTCTTTTTCTAAATATGGTTGTTAAAAATGAATGTTCTTCTTCTTTCTTTTTTTTATTTTTCTTTAGATTTTCATTATACATAAAATCACTCCTTGCCAGTATTATATCATCTTTTAGGATAATGTTGCATTTTTTTTTAAATATGGTATAATAATTGCCATTCAAAAGAGGGGGATGGTGTTATGCACATTCGTGAACTAAGTATTTATGAATTTAATTCATTTGTTCAAACTAGTTCTTTAGGTACTTATTATCAAACACTAAGTTACGCACAGTTAATGGGTGAGTATGGTTATGATTATGATTTTATTGGCTATGTTAATGAATATGATCAAATTAAAGTTGCTTCATTAATAGTTAGAAGGAGTATTAATCATGTTAAATATGGTTATGCCCCAAGAGGTTTTATACTTGATTACTTTAATAGTAATTTATTAAAAAGTTTTACAGAAGATTTAATAAAGTATTATAAAAAGAAGAAATTGATATTTATTAAACTTAATCCTGAAATAGTTATCAGCGAGGTAGATGCTCAAAATGGCTTAGCAACCTATAATTGGAATTATGAAATTAGAGATATTTTAGCTGATAACGGTTATTTAAAACTTAAAGATAATCTATATTTTGAATCTACTCTTCCGAGATATCAAGCTGTGGTCTCATTAAAAAATTTTGATTTTACGAAAGTTAGCAAGAATACCCGCAATAAGGTCCGTAAGGGAATATCTAAAGGGTTACATATTGAAATAGCTGATGCTTCTGGAATAGATATTTTAAATCGTTTCATTGCTAGAAAAAAGAAGACGCAAGAATTCTATTATAAAGACTATTATCATTTATTTCAAAGAGATGGGATGATTGATTTATTCTTAGTAAGTGTTGACTCTACTGAATACTTGTTACATTCTAGAAAGATGTATGAAGAAGAATTAAATCGTAATCAATATTATCAAGAAGTTATTAAGAACAAACCATCGCAAAAAAATATTAATATAAAGATGGAGTCAGATAGACAACTACTTGCTTATAAAAATGATATTGAAATAGCTACAAAACTTAACAAAACTAATGATAAATTATATGTTGCTGGGGCACTTGTCATGAAGTATCAAAATAGAGTTCACATCTTAATTAGTGGATATGATACTAGATATAAACATTTTGATCCTAATTATTATTTGCATTATGCTATTATGGATTATTATAAAGAACAATTTGATTATATCGATTTAAACGGTATAACTGGTGACTTTACTGATGAGAATCCATATAATGGCCTTAATAAGTTTAAGCTTGGCTTTAATCCTCGTGTTTATGAATATATCGGTGAGTATGATTTGCCTATTAATAGTAGAAAATATTATCATTTACGAAAAAAAGGTGAACTTGCTAAAATATTTAATAAGACTGACATTAAAGTTATTGATAAGAATAAAAAGAAAAAGGAATTACTGCAGAAGTAATTCTTTTTTTCATAAATAAAAAAGCTCGCTTTAACGAGCATTTTTTAATTATTCAACAATTTCAGATACAACTCCGGCACCAACAGTACGTCCACCTTCACGGATAGAGAACTTAGTACCTTTTTCTAATGCTACTGGAGCAAT
>CACXCK010000037.1 GCA_902766135.1 uncultured Erysipelotrichaceae bacterium | reverse complement strand
TTGTATTTATAGAGCTTTTATGATAGAATTAATATGCTTTTCAAGCGAAAAGTGATGTATTATCCGCTGATTAATATTATGATAATATGTAATATGTATAGAAAGGATGTTTTACATGGCAAATTTAGTAGACAAAATTAACGAAAAGTCTATTCGCAAGGATATTCCTGAATTCCGTGTTGGGGATACAGTAAGAGTAGATGTATGGGTAAAAGAAGGTAAGAAAGAACGTATCCAAGCATTTGAAGGTTTAGTAACAAACAAAACTGGTGGTGGTGTATCAGCTACATTTACAGTACGTAAAAAATCTGGCGGTATTGGCGTTACAAGAATATTCCCAGTGAATGCTCCAACAATTGATAAAATTACAGTTGTTCGTAAAGGTATGGTTCGTCGTGCTAACCTATCATTCATTAAAGGAATGCGTAAAGACTACAAAGTTAAAGAAAGAAATTAATAAAGAATTGACTATCATAATGATAGTCTTTTTTAATTATTTAATATAGTATTTTTATCTTTATTATGCTAAAATTAAAAAGGATAGAAGGTAGAATTATGGAACCAATCGTTAAATTAGAAAACGTTAGTAAATGTTTTGAAAAAGACAAATATGTCGTGAAAGACATAAATTTAGAAGTAAAGGAAGGAGAATTCTTAACTCTTTTAGGATCTTCAGGATGTGGTAAAACAACAATTCTAAGAATGATTTCAGGATTGGAACATGTCTCAGTCGGTAAGGTATATATTGATGGAGTAGACGTAACAGAATTAGATCCTACCAAAAGAGAAGTTAATACAATATTCCAAAACTTTGCCCTTTTTCCACACATGACTGTTTATGATAATATTGCCTTTGGCTTAAAAATGAAACATGTGAGTAAAGATGAAATAGATAAAAGAGTCAAAAAAATAATTAAATTAGTAGAACTAGAAGGACTAGAAAATCGTCTTCCTTCTGAAATATCAGGAGGCCAGCAACAGCGCGTTGCAATAGCAAGGGGCATTATCATGAACCCCAAAGTTCTTCTTTTAGATGAATCTCTTTGTTCACTTGACTTAAAACTAAAAAGACAAATGCAAATCGAATTAAAAAAAATTCAAAAAAGATTAGGCATAACATTTATTTATGTAACACATGATCAAGATGAAGCTTTAACTATGTCAGATAGAATAGTCATACTTAATCATGGCATAATAGAACAAGATGATACACCTCAAAACATCTATCGATATCCTAAAACTGTCTTTGTTGCTGACTTTATTGGTGAATCAAATATTTGGCCAGGAATAATATCTAATATTAATAAAGAAATAATTGGCGTAAAAATATCAGACAATATAGAATTTGCAGTTAGTAAAAAAGACTTAGATAAAGTGGGAGATAAAATAAATATTCTAATTCGTCCTGAAAATATTAAAGTGTCTTCAAACACCTTAAAAAATAGTATCGAAGGAACTGTAAAAGATATTATCTACGACGGAGCAATATCAAAACTATTTATAGAAGTAATAGATAATAAAATATTTAAAGTAAATACTCATGGGATAGTAAATTTTAAGGAAAATGATAAGGTTTTTATTCAAATTGAAGATGATGATATAATTCCGATAAGAGGTAAAAAACATGAAGAAAAATAATTTATTTAAAGCTATTTCTATCATTCCTGTTATTATTTATTCTATTACTTTAATTCTTCTTCCTCTTTTATACATTTTCTTTCTGAGTTTTCAAAAAAATGATTCATATGGAGGAATAATCTATGAGTTAACACTTACAAATTATTTTACTATCATTGACTTAACATATCTTAAAGTATTCCTGAAATCAGCTTTAATTGGCATTATAACAACTGTTTTATGTATCTTGATATCTTATCCGTTTGCTCTTATATTAAAGAATAAAAGCTCTAAAGTCCAGAATTTATGTACTAAATTAGTAATGGTTCCATTCCTTACCAATTCTCTAATAAGAACATATGGTTGGATTGTCTTATTAAGAAAAAATGGGGTTATAAATGCCACCTTACAAGCTCTTCATATAACAAATGCCCCATTAAATCTGATGTATAACAACATTGGAATAATTATCGGTATGACCTACACCTTACTTCCATTTATGATACTTCCTTTATGTAGCGCTGTATTTAAAATTGATAAATCTTTAATTGAAGCTGCGAAAGACCTGGGGGCCTCAAGAATGCAAATATTTAAAAATATTATCGTTCCTGAATCCATCTCAGGAGTTTTCAATGGCTCTTTAATGGTCTTTATTCCAGCCATAGGTTATTTCTTTATTGCTGACATACTAGGTGGTGGTAAAGAAATGATTATTGGTAACTTAATAAAAAATCAATTCCTAACCGCTAGAAACTGGCCACTAGGCTCCGCTATATCAATATTCTTAATCTTAATTACCTTTATTCTAGTTAAAATATATCAAAAACTAGGTGGTAAGATGGATGATTTAGGAGGAATGTAAGATGAAAAAAAGCTTTTTTAAAAATATCTTTATTGCCTTAGTATTCACATTCCTTTATTTACCTATCATTATCCTTGTTATATATTCTTTTAATGCCTCTAAAATGAATGTCTTATTTACGACATTTACATTTTCTTGGTACAAAACTTTATTTTATAACAAAGATTTATTAGAAGCCTTCTTTAATACTTTAATTATCGCAGCTACTAGTACGATTATTTCAACAATTATAGGAACTCTTAGTGCGGTAGGTTTAAATAAATACAACTTTTTTGGTAAAAGCCTAATACTTAAACTAATATATATTCCAATTGTTATTCCCGAAATAGTCTTAGGCATCTCTTTATTATCAATATATACACTAACTAAACTAGAACTAGGAATGTTTACTCTAATATTATCTCATATTGCATTTTCCATTCCTTTTGTAATAGTAAGTGTCAGAACTACTATTTCAAAAGAATTAAATTCAATTGAGGAGGCAGCTAAAGATTTAGGGGCCTCACCACTTAAAACTTTCATGCTAATAACATTACCAATCATTAAACCAGGTGTTGTATCCGGGGCAACACTTGCCCTCACATTATCTCTAGATGATGTCGTTATAAGCTATTTTACAGCTGGGCCTGGTAGTAATACTTTGCCCTTAAAAATTTACTCTATGATTAAAACAGGCATTACACCAGATGTTAATGCTTTATCAACACTTTTACTTTTGGCAACTATTATTATTCTAACCGTATCGACTATAACGCAGAGTAGGAAAGTGGTGACAAAATGAAAAAGGTAATCATGTTTATCATCGTTCTTTTTATCGTTACAGGCTGCGAAAATAAAAGCGAAAATACTCTAAATGTTTTAAACTGGTCATCATATATTCCTGATGAAGTAATTACTTCCTTTGAAAAAGAATATAATATCAAAGTAAACTACGGAACTTATTCATCAAACGAAGAACTACTTGCCAAAATATCATCCTCCAAAGAAGGAACATACGATGTCATATTTCCAAGCGACTACATGGTCGAATTAATGAGAGAAAAAGGGTTAATAGAAAAACTTGATACAACTAAAATTACTAATTTAAACCATTTAAATCCTCTTTTTCTAGGTCAAGAATACGATCCAAATAACTTGTATTCTATCCCTTTTCTGTCAACTATCGTTGTTATAGCTGTAAATCGCGAGAATATCACTGATGAAATAACATCATATAATGACTTATTAAATGATAAATATAAAAATAATATTGTCTTTCTTGATGACCAACGAATTGTAATTGGCATGGCTCTTTTAGCCACTAATCATGATATGAATGACACTAGCATCGAAGCCTTAAATGACGCTAAAGAGTGGCTTCTAAAGATGAAAAAAAATATTAAAGCATATGATAGTGATTCCCCTAAAACATTTTTGATAACCAAAGAAACAGATATCGGCGTCATGTGGAATGCAGAAGCAGAAATAGCCCGTGAAGAAAATGAAAATATTGAAATAATATATCCAAGGGAAGGACACGCTATAAGTATTGATAATTACTGTATTGCATCATCAGCTAAAAATGTTGAAAATGCATATCTTTTTATTGACTACCTAATGCGATATGAAAGCGCTTTTGATATAGTCGCGGAATACCCATACATTAGCCCTTTAAGAATAGAGCAGAAAAGTGAAGTATTCCCGGGAGATATCTTTAAAAATGGCTATTATGTAAAAAATATAGGCTCTAGGATGAAAGATTATGATAAATTATGGGCAGACATTAAGTAGGTGATTTATGGAAATACCATTTTGGCTAATACAAGTAATAGGCTTTGTTGCTTGGCTAATTCTCGGATTTAGCTATTATCGCGAAAGCACTAATAAAATACTTGTATTTCAAGTATTATCAACAATTCTATTCTGCCTTCACTATATACTACTGCATGCTTACAGTGGCTTAATAATTTGTATTTTTGAAGTTGTAAGAGATTCTCTATATTATAAAACAGACAAAGATAATTCAGTTTTTATCGCAAGTTCTATTGTTTATATAGGAACATGTATAATTTCTTTCATGACTGAATCAGATCTTTTCTCATATGAAACTATTACTGATTTATTTCCGGTTCTTGCGAGCTTAGTAGATGGATTCTTCCTAACAAAAGAACGCAATAAAGCTGTCTTTGGAGGCATTATATCATACACACTTTGGTTTATATATGACATGATTGTTATGTCATACTCTGGAGCCATAACAGACGCTATCATAGTCATATCTAACATATTTATCCTAGTCTTTCACATAGATCTTTTTAAAGGTAAGGAAATTAGCAAATTTCCCAAAAAAAGTAACTGAATAATCAGTTGCTTTTTTTACTGAAAATCGACAAAAAAATGTAAAAAAAATTGAAATGCAATAGCCTGGGTGCTATAATTTAGATAATAGAAGGGAGAAGAGGTAAAGATGAAAAAAGATTACATTACAACCCAAGATTTTACTAAAGAAGAGCTGCTTGATATAGCTAATTTAAGTATCTTAATTAAGGCTAACATAAAAGCTGGATACCCACTTAATGTTTTATATCACAAAACTTTGGGGATGATATTTGAACAAGCATCAACAAGAACACGTGTCTCATTTGAAACCGCTATGACACAGTTAGGCGGACATGCTCAGTATCTGGCACCTGGTCAAATCCAACTAGGTAAACACGAAAGTATGAAAGATACATCAATCGTTTTATCACGCTTAACAGACATTCTAATGGCTCGTGTAATTGAACGCAAAACAGTTGATGAATTAGCTAAGTATTCAACCGTACCTGTAATCAACGGCATGAGTGACTACAACCATCCAACTCAAGAAATGGGTGACATTATTACTATCATGGAACATTTACCAGAAGGTAAAAAACTAGAAGATTGTAAGATTGTCTTTGTTGGTGATTGTACTCAAGTATGCGCATCACTTATGATGATGATTACCAAAATGGGTGCTCACTTTGTTCATTATGGCCCAAAAGGATTCCAACTTGGAGAAGAATACTTACGTCTAGCTGAAGAAAATTGCCGTGTAAGTGGCGGTTCTTATTTAGTAACAGACAATGAAGAAGAAGCACTAAAAGATGCTGACTTCATCTATACTGATGTTTGGTATGGACTATATGAATCAGAACTTCCAAAAGAAAAACGTATGGAAATATTCTATCCAAAATATCAGGTAAATATGGACATGCTAAAAAAATGTAGTCCAAATGTAAAATTCATGCATTGCTTACCTGCTACACGTGGAGAAGAAGTAACAGATGAAGTAATGGATGATAAGAATATTTCAATCTGTTTTGATGAAGCAGAAAATCGTCTTACTGCCATGCGTGGCTTACTTGTATACTTTATGGGTAAAAAAGACGAAACAATTGAAATATGCAATAAGAATTTAGGAAGGAATTAAAAATAGTTAAAATGGAAAAGAAAAAAAAGAAATTCAAATTAGTGGATGCCATTTTAGGAACAGTTTGCTTAACTCTTGTTTGTGAATCAGTTATGCCAACTGCTGCTATTGGTAACACTCAATACTTCTGGTGGATTTTCTTGCTTATTGGTTTCTGTTTACCATATGGAATGATTACTGCAGAACTTGGTACAACGTATCCAAGCGAAGGTGGTATGTATGACTGGGTAAAAAGAGCATTTGGGCCAAAATGGGCAGGTCGTGTAGCGTGGAACTACTGGATTAACTTCCCACTTTGGATTTCATCTCTAGCAGTTGCTGTTACAGATATAGTAGCAGGAATGTTAGGAATTGAATTAAATGTTATTATGTTACTTATAATTCAATTAGCATATGTATGGATTGTAACATTACTAGGAACACAAAGAATAGGTGAAAGTAAATATATCGTTAACCTAGGTACTATTTTAAAAGTGGTTTTATTACTAGGTATCGGTGGATTAGGAATTTACTCATTAATAACTACAGGACATAGTGCTAATCCTATCACAAGTTTCAGTGATCTAATTCCTGAATTTAGTTTAGAAGGATTATCATTTATTTCTATCATTTTATTCAACTTCATGGGCTTTGAGGTAGTAGGTTCTTGGGTTGAAGATATGGAAAATCCAAAAAAGGAAATTCCAAAAGCTTTAATTATTGGTGGTTTATTAATGGCCTTCTTCTATGTCCTACCAGCAACTGGATTTAATATAGCTCTTCCACCAGAAGTAGTTGAAACATTAGATCCTGAAAACGTTGTTGAAGTATTAACCACTTTATTTACAACTGTTGGTCTAGGAGCAGGTACAGTTAAAGCTCTAGTAATTATCGCTGGATTAATGTTCATATACACATTTGTAGCTAATATTGCATCATGGTCATTCGGCGTTAACGAAGTTGCTGCTTATGCAGCTGAAGATGGTTCAATGCCAAAATTCTTTGCTGCTAAAAACGAAGAAGATGTTCCATATAAAGCATCTATTGCCAATGGCATTGTGGCCTCACTTATCTGTATAGGTGGTATCATCGCTAGCAGTATTAGTGAAGAATTCTCAGCTGGATTTAGTTTATTCTTCTGCTTAAGTTGGATAACTCTACTAGTTGGTTATATCCCAATGTTCTTAGCCTTCTTAAAACTAAGAAAACAAGATAAAGATATTGAAAGACCATACAGAGCACCAGGTGGTACATTCATGACTTATGTTGAAGCAATCGTGCCATTTGTTATCCTAATTGCTGGTATATTATTTACGTTATTTGGCGATTTCACAGCTGAATATATCGAAGAAAACATACCACTACTTGTTGGGGTAGCAATATCATTTATAATAGAAGAAATACTAGTAGCTAGAATCAAAAATAAACCTGTAAAAGAATAATTATAAAGAATTAAGAAAAGGGATTTTCTATTACTAGAAAATCCCTCTATATTTAGAAAGGATGTTTATGAAAAGATTAGAAAGTACGCCTAAAAAAGACGGATATAGAATGCCTGGTGAATTTGAACGCCACGCTGGATGTTATATGATTTGGCCAGAAAGACCAGATAACTGGAGACTAGGTGGAAAACCAGCTCAAAGAGTATTTGCTCAAGTTGCAAATACCATTGCTAAATATGAACCAATGACAATGATTGTCTCAAAAGCTCAATACGAAAACGCAAAACATTGGTTAAATGACGAAGTAAGAGTAGTTGAAATGACTAACGATGACTCTTGGGTAAGAGACTGTGGAGCAACTTTTGTAATAGATGACAAAGGTGGTGTAAGAGGTGTTGATTGGGAATTTAATGCATGGGGTGGATTAGTAGACGGATTATATTTCCCATGGGACAGTGACGATAAAATCGCTTCTAAAATGTGTGAAATAGAAAGAGTAGATTCATATCGTACAAAAGGTTTTGTCCTAGAAGGTGGCTCAATTCATGTAGATGGTGAAGGTACCGTTATGGTAACTGAAGAGTGCTTACTTTCTGAAGGCAGAAATCCACATATGACTAAAGAAGAAATAGGTGAAAAACTATGTGAATATCTAAATTGTGAAAAAGTATTATGGATTCCAAGAGGAATTTATAATGATGAAACAAATGCTCACGTAGATAATATGGCAAACTTTGTTCGCCCAGGAGTAGTAGTCCTTGCCTGGACAGATGATCAAAATGACCCTCAATACGAAAGAAGTTTAGAAGCATACAACTATTTAATAAATGAAACTGATGCCAAAGGAAGAAAACTAGAAGTCCATAAATTATATACACCAAAGCCAATTTTAATCACTAAAGAAGAAAGTGAAGGTGTAGATGCTGTTGATGGTACACTACCAAGACAAGAAGGCGATAGATTAGCTGCTAGTTATGCTAATTACTATACAGGAAATGGCTTTATTGCTCTTCCAGTATTCAATGATCCAAATGATCAACTTGCTATAGACCTACTTCAAAAACTTTATCCAGATCGTAAAATAGAACCAATCTATGCAAGAGAAATATTACTTGGCGGCGGAAACATCCATTGCATTACTCAACAACTACCAAAAAGTGGTAATAATTAAAAAGGTGAAACAAAACTGTTTCACCTTTTTCTTGCAAAAAAAAAGACTTTTAAAAGCCTATTTTAATTTTTTCGCTTCACGAGCACTGATAACTACCTTTTTTCCATCAATTGTTTTCTTTTGTAAATTTGGTTTTTGCATTCTTTTTGTTGCGTTAAGTGCTTTACTTCTTGAGTTAACAGTTAAAGGTTTTTTAGTTGATACTTTCTTAGCCATATCCTTCACCTCCTGGGTTTCTTTCTCTAAAATTTTAGCAAAATATCACGCATAAGTCAATACTAAAGAGGAATAAGATAAAGTAGGTGAGTAATATGAATATATCGGACTTACAAAGAAAAGACATTATTGATTTAAAAACAGGCAGGCGTTTAGGTAAAATAGTAGATGCCTACCTTACAGAAAGCGGAGCATTAGAATACTTTGTGGTAGTAGAAAGAAGGCTATTCTTTTTCTTTAAAAGCAGTACAGAAAAGAATATTTACCTAAAAAACATTAATAAAATCGGAACAGATGTCATCCTAGTAGATATTGAAGAAAACTAAGTTTTATGGTATCATTCTATAAGAAAGAGGGGCATCATGAAAAAGAAAACATTTTTATTTACAATCCTCTTCTTAATAATAGAAGAAGGTCTTAAATACTTAATATGTCATATCATAAACGGGGGCACAATTAGTATTATCCCTAATTTTTTTAGCCTAAGTTATGTCGAAAATACCGGGGCAGCTTGGAGCATTCTGACAGGTCGTAGATACTTACTTATAGGTATTAGTATTATTATGTTATTTGCTATCGCAAGTATTCAAAAAGGTTTACCAGAAAGGAAACTTAACTATTTATCTTTTTCTTTTCTTTATGCCGGCGTCCTTGGAAACCTTGCCGACCGCACCCTTTTTGGGGCCGTTAAAGACTTCTTTTCATTTAACTTTTTTGGCTACGAATTTCCAGTTTTTAATGTAGCAGATATCTATATTGTAATATCAATAATACTAATAATTATACTGATGATAAAAGGAGGAAAAAATGAAGTTACTGAAAGTCCAAAACGAGAAGAAAACAAGAATTGATAAATACCTATCAGAAACACTTGAAAAATCACGAAGCCAAATAGCAAAAGAATTAGCTTCTGGTTGTTACTTACTAAATGGTTCCTTACCTAAGCCAAGTGACGAAGTATCATCAGGTGACACTATCGAAGAAATAAAAGAATATCACATTGATGAAGACATAACACCAGAGAATATTCCTCTAGATATTATTTATGAAGATGACGATGTTATTCTTATTAATAAACCATCTGGAATGGTTGTGCACCCAGGAAGTGGCAACTTCCATGGGACACTTGTA
>CACXCK010000036.1 GCA_902766135.1 uncultured Erysipelotrichaceae bacterium | reverse complement strand
TCAGCTGGCTAGAGCATCTGCCCTGCACGCAGAGGGTCGCGGGTTCGAATCCCACATCCTCCACCATATTAGACAGTTAAAGAACTTTTTAAAAGTTCTTTTTTTTATTTTCTTTTTTTAGGCATAAAAAAATGAGAGTATTATATATTTCTTTCATTATAGAAAGTAGGTTTATTATTAGAAAGATAAAAGACAATTATAAAAAAGATTAAATCTTTTCTTGATATAATTATAAGTTTCTTTATAGGAATTTTTTTATATAATACTCTCGACATACATTATATTACATTGTTCGTGATATTACAAGTACAAATGCAAAAAGTATTACATAATTTTAACATTAATTATTTGTTCAAAGTATAAGAATGTGTAATCATCTAGTAATATTTTATATTCATTTTCTTTAATACTCTTTATTTTGCACCTTTTTTCTTTAATTTTACCTTGAAAATAATATTCTATATTGACTGTTTCTTTAGTATGAAAACATTGTTTAATATTTTTTTCTAGTATTTCTAATTCGCTATCACTTAAAATAGGTTTGGGAATGCACTTTTCATTTTCTATTTCTTTTAATATTTCATCATTTGTGAAAAGAGAAGCAAATGGTGCCCATTTATTATTCATGATGGCCTCCAATCTTTTGATTACGTTCAATTGCTGTTGAATTTGGTAAAAGACTTGTTGTATTTAAGATACTGTTTTTACCAAAGCGGGATTTTATTTCGTCTATTGTATGCTTTATTTTATCTTCTTTTACTAGGTCTTCTAAGCTATTAAAAAGGTTTAGTTGAATGCCTTCTTTGACTTTTAAGCCCCCTAGTGATATGGAGACTTTTCTAATAGGGGTATCCTCTATGTAGTATTTATAGAATAGATCTTTACATGTTTCATATAATTCGTTGGTGTTGTCTATGTGGTTTGGAAGTTTTAGTTGATGATGAAAGCCCCCACCAATGGTTTTAGAGTAACCAATTGAGAATGAAATGTTATTAGTTTCTAAGTTATTAGCTCTTAATCTTTCGGTTAAGACTTCAAGCATTTCTTTAATAATGATAAGAATATTATCGTTATAGTAATCTTTCATGAGTATTTGACTGTGGCCGAATGATTTTTGAGGGGCCTCTTTAAAGTCATGAATTATTGATTTATCAATGCCATTGGCTTTGTACCATAAATCTTCTCCTAATATACCAAATTTATCTTTTAATATTGTTTTATTCATTTTAGCAAGATTTTCTATTTTGGTAATTCCCATAGAATTCAATCTTTTTTCTAATCTTGGACCTATTCCCCATACTTTACTTAGTGGAGTTATAGGCCATAGTTTGGTGGGAATATCTTCATACTCCCATTTAGCTAAGTTGTCTTTGGTATGCTTTGATTCGATATCCATGGCTATTTTAGCAAGTAACATGTTTGGACCTATACCACAAGTGGCAGTTAGACCTGTTTTTTCGTTAATTGTAGTTAATATTTTTTTAGCAAGTTCTTCATCTGTCATTTTGTAATAGTTGAGGTAATCAGTAACATCTAAGAAACATTCATCGATGGAATAGATGTGCAAGTCTTCTTTGGCAATAAATGATAAATAAATTTTAATAACTTCTTTTGATTTTTGAATATATAATTTCATTCTTGGAGGAACAATTTGATATTTTATTTCTTTGGGAATTTTATAAAGTCTAGTTCGACCAGGAATTCCTTTTTGTTTTAAATAGGGAGAAACAGCTAATGTAATAGCGCCGTTTCCCTGGCTAATATTCGCCACAACTAGTGGAGTACAAAAAGGATCTAGTTTTCTTTCAATACATTCAACCGAAGCAAAGAAACTTTTTAGATCAATACAAAGAATGTGCCGAGATAATTTTTCCATAAGCCCTCCTAAACATTTGTTCGTTTTTATTATAGCAAAAAAATATCTTTATAGCAATGTTAAAATTTGTTTTTTTTTAATTTATATGGTACACTTAAAGTGAATAGGGATTCTCTGTTCGTAAAAGCGGAAAGGAATGATGTTAATGGGATTTATTAAGGCTTTTACAGGCGCTATAGGTGGAACTTTTGCCGATCAATGGAAGGACTATTTTGTACCGAAAAGTGAGCTATCAAGTACAGCTGCCATTTTTCAAGCAGTGTCAAAGGGACGTGATGCTGGACGTGGTTCTAATACACGTGGAAGCGAAAATGTTATTACTAATGGCAGTAAAATAGTAGTACCAGAAGGTACTGCACTTATAACAATGCAAGATGGAGCAATTACAGGTTTTATTGCTGAACCAGGTGGATATGAGTTTAAGAGTGATGATGTTAATTCTAAATCTTTTTTTGCTGGTGATGGTATTATTGCTTCAACAATTAATACTTCTTGGGAAAGATTTAAGTTTGGTGGTGTACCTGCTGCTCAACAAACGGCATTTTATGTTAATTTAAAAGAAATACCTAATAATAAATTTGGAACACAAGCTGAAATATATTGGGATGATGCTTTTTTTGGAACACAAGTTGGGGCGATTACAAGAGGTACTTACACTTTAAAAATAACTGATCCAATTTTATTTGTTAAGAATTTTGTACCTGCTAAATATTTACAACCTGGCGCACCGACATTTGATTTTCAAGATGGTGATAATGATGCTAGTGAACAATTATTTAGTGAAGTAGTAAGTAGTTTAGCTCCTGCTTTCTCAATTTATACAAATGATCCTAGCAAAGGAAATAGAATGGCTAAAATTCAACAAGATCAAGTTGGATTTGCTAAGAGTTTATCAGAAGCAGTTGAAGAAAGTTATCAATGGAAAACTGATCGTGGTCTTGAGATTGTTAAAACGGCAATTCTTGCAATTGAATATGATGAAGATACGAAGAAGTTAATGAGCGATGTTAAGAAAGCTGATGCTTTATCTGGTGGTAGAGGAGATGCATTCTTAAAGCAAAGTGTTGCACGTGGAATTGAAGGTGCTGGTGAAAATGGCGGTGGTGCTAATATGGCATTCATGGGTATGGGTGTTAATGCTGCCGGTGGAATACTAGGAGCTTTCAATGGCGATAATAGTAAGAATCCAAAAGAACAACTTGCAGAAATGAAAAAAATGTTAGATGATGGATTAATCACACAAGAAGATTATGATGCTTTAAAGAAAAAGCTATTAGGTTTATAATAAATGTATGTTGGGCAAACTGTTAAAGTTTGCCTTTTTTGGTGATATTTGGTATAATTAAGTTTAGTAAGGTGTGGAGCAAATGAAACGAAAAATAATTATTCTTTTATTAGTTGTTATGGCTTCTTCAGCTTGTAGTAATGTATCTCGTCTTGATATGGAAAATGTTTTATCACTAGCTATGGACAGTAAAAGTGATGTAACCAATATTTCAAGAGCTGGTTATCGTTATTATTTGCCAAAAGGAATGAGAATTGTTAGACATGTTGGGAATAATGAAATATTGGTAGTAAGAAATAATTCTTATTATTTATATGTTGATTCTGTTAGTTATTATCATAAGGTTAAGAATAATTATCAAGTTAAAAATGATGTTTATTATAGTAAAAGCCTTGGTGATGATGATTTATTTGGTTATATTGAAGTAAAAACGACTTCAAACGACAAATATTATCTTGAAATCATGTATAATTATGCTAAAATAGAGGTGATGGTAGATAAAGAATATTTAAATGAAGCCATCCTGTATTCGATGAGTATATTAACTTCTGTTGATTATCAAGATGTTGTTTTACGTTCTTTTATGGAAGATGATGTTTTAGCTTCGAATGAGGTTGAACATAATATATTTGAAACGGCTGATACAGAAAGTGATTATTTACAAGTTTTAGAAACATATGGACAATACGAAGAAAAAGATGAAAGTGTTGATCCAGATTTTATAAGAAGATAATGAAAGTAGGGATAGCATGGGTTTATTTAGTGCGATAAAGAATGTATTATTTGAAGAAGAAACAGTTGAAATTCCTGTGGTTGAAGCGCCAGAAGAAAAAAAGCGTGAACCAATTGTAAGTAGAGAAGAACCAAAGATAATAAAAAGAACATTGGAGGAACCTGAAGTTGATAAGAGTATTCCAGATCATGATTTATATAAATCAGAAAAAACATTTGATTTTCCAATGTTCGATGAAAAAGAATTTGATGAAGCAAATAGGTTTGACGATGAATTTGATGATTTCGATGAAAAACCTAGTAGTTTAGGAATTAATTTGTTTGATCATGATAAGAAAGATTTACGTCCTGAACTTAGAACTCCATCTATTAAAGGAAGAGCTTATGATGAAAAAAGTACGGAAAGTATTAAGAATCGTAAGTTTGCTCCTTCTCCTGTTATTTCACCTGTATATGGCGTATTAGATAAAAATTATCATAAAGAAGACATTGTGGTGGCTAGTAAAGAAAAGAAAAGTATTAATGTTGATGATGTACGAAAGAAAGCTTTTGGAAAGATGGAAGATGACATTGAAAAGATTGAAGAATTACCAGCAATAGATGATACTTTAGATTTGGACTTACCTGAGAAAGAAGATAGTTTTGAAGATATCTTAGAAAAATCAGTAAATGATACAATTGAAATTGATAATACTGATGAACTTGAGGTTATTTCGAATAAGCCAGAAGTAGTGGAGGATAAAGAGGACAAAAATGTTAGTGATGAAACACTAGAAAATGATTTGTTTGATTTAATTGATTCAATGTATGAAGATAAGGAGGATATAGAATGAATTTTTTAGCAGAGTTTTTACCAATAGTTATTTATATTTTATTAATAATTGTGTTATTGATTGGAATTATACTTGCCATTAAGTTTTTAATTACATTAGAAAAAATTGATCGTGTTGTTGATAATGTCAATGACAAAGTTAGGGCTTTAGATGGTCTTTTCCATATTATTGATACAACAACTGATAAAATAGTTTTAGTTACTGATAAAGTTGTTGAGGGGGTAACATCGGTTGTAGGAAATCTTTTTGCCACGAAGAAGAAAACTACTGTTTCTAAAGTTACTAAGGAGAAATCAACTAATGCGACAAAGTAGATTACGTAATTTTGTTACGGGTGCTTTGATTGGTGTTGGTCTAGGTGTTTTATTTGCACCTCGTGAAGGATCAGAAACCAGGGAAAAGTTAAAGACAAGTTTTGATGATTTAATTGATACTGTTAATGATATTGATGTCGAAGAAACAAAAAATATGATTTTGGCAAAAATAGATGAAATAAAAAAAGAATTATCAAAGGTTAAGGTGTCTGATGCTAAGAAAGTTCTAGAAGAAAAAAAAGAAATGATTGCTCATAAATGCGATAATATTATTGATGAAACTGCATCATCAGCAATTCCTGTCGTTGTTGATGCAACAAAAAAAGTTAAAGCTAAAACAGAAAAAATATTTGATGAAGTAATCGAAGATTTAGAAGTACGTGAACTTGCAGAATCTGTTAAGAAAAAGACACCTGCGAAGAAAAAAACTACTAGTAAGACTAAAACTACGACAAAGAGAGTGGCTCCAAAAAAGAGAAAGGTAACGCGTAAGAGTTCGACAAGTAAGAAAAAATCATGATTTAAAATCATGATTTTTATATTCTTTTAATTCTATGAAGGGGATTTTCACGGGTTATATTATATTTACTAACAAATGCTATTATTTCTTTTTGTGAAAAGTTATTTGATAGATATAATTGCATTATACCGAAAGAATTTTTGTCTTTTAGGATAGATAAGATGTGGTTACATGCTTCAGTTATTTCGCTGTAAATAAACCTATTTAGGCGATATGTATCTTCTATTTGGTAAATTTCCCATAGTCCTTTTTTCTTTATAAGGCAGGTTGAATTATCTTGATATGCTTTTAAACTGATTCGTTTATTATAATATGCTAAGGTTTTAGTTAGAGCATATAAATAAATGATTTCATCATCTGTGAAAGGACTTTTTGTTTCTACTTCTTTTTTCATTTTAGTGCGTATATGGTCTTCGTATATTTTCATAAATCATCTCCTGGTGATATTATATAATAATAGGCAAATGTTGCAAGTCTTTTTTATATATTTACATATTCTATGATAGGAGGTATGTTATGAATCCTTATATGAAGCCATATTTAAAAAATGATGATCGTTTTGTTTTTCCTTTTTTAGTTGGAGCCTTGACAGGAGGCGCAGCAATAGGGCTTACGAGACCACGTCCTATTTATAATGTTGCCCCACAGGGATATGCGCCTTTTTATGGACCTTACCCTTATGCGAACTATTCTTATTCTTACTATTATCCTTATCGTTAGTATTGGCAAATAATAATGATAGATACATAAAAAGAGTTATTGTTCCAGAACCGCCGTAACTCAAAAAAGGTAGAGGAATACCGATTATAGGAACAAGACTTAGGTTCATGGCTATGTTTATAAGTTCACTAATTATTAATAGTGATGTGAAAGAGTATCCAAATAGACGATATTCTTTTTTTGAGATTTTTTGACAGTATGATATTAAGTAGTAGTCAAGAATTAAATAAGACAAAAGAATTGTAGATGGGCCTAATAAGCCAAAAACATTTGAAGAAAGTGCAAAAATAAAATCAGTGGCTGATTCTGGTATGTATACACCAACTTTTGTTAGATTAAAACTTATAAATGGGGCATTACCTATTGCCGTAAGAGCATTTTCGATTTGGAGGCCTTTCTTAAAATCAAGAATTCTTTCAACTCGGTAGAAAAAAGATGTGCCTATTAAATTAATTAGGAGTTCTTTATTGTAGATGTAGAAGTATATAAAACTATATGATAAAATGGCTATTATTATGGCTATTATGATGAACCATCTTTTACGAATTGTACTGTTTAAGAGAATAGTGATGGTTATAATTAGAAGATATATGACACCTCCAGTGTCTGGTTCTAGAAATATTAGAACTGTGGGTATTAAAAACAATAAAAAGACTTTTATTAATAAGCTTAATTCTTCGAAAGCATTGAATGTTTTAGTGTTACAAACTAAGTGAGTTAGGTAACATGTATAAAATAATTTCATTATTTCGCTAGGTTGAAATGAAATCGGGCCAATAGATAACCAAGCTTTAGAACCGTTTATGCTGTTTCCAATTAATAATACTAAGATGAGTGAAATAATACCTAGAAGATATAAATATTTTGAATATTTAAAGATACTTTTGATAGGCAATAATTTGCTTAGAGAAAGAATGCCGTAGCCAATTGAAAACCAAATGATTTGTTTAATAAAGTTATTTTCATAAATGTTACTTATATATTTAGTGTGATACATGATTAAAAGACTTATACTCGTAAGTGTAAGTAGTGGAAACCAAAATGAGAGATGTTTTAAGAATTTATTATATTTCATATTATTATTATGTTTCATTGTTTTTTAAAATAATCATAAAATAAGGTAAGAGGTGAATATAATGGAAAAATTACCTAGAGTTTATGCAAGCGAGATAAAAGGAGATTTACATAATAATAAAAAATTATTTGATGGAAGATCTTTTAGAACACATAATGAAAGAAACAAAGATATTTTTAAAGAAATTGACAAGATATTTAGTAGTAAAGATTTTGTTTATAAAAAAATGGTTATTATCACAATGAAAGATAATACTCAAAGAGAAGAAAGCTTGGTTGGGAGAAATAATAATTCATTATTTACGTTAGATGGTAAAAAAGTATTAATTAGTGATATTTTAGATATAAAAAAAAGGGATTAATCCCTCTATATTAATTCATCGATGTATCTTTTTAGTTGTTTGGCATTTGTGCCAAATATTATTTTTAATTGATTATCGATTTCGACTATGCCTTTAGCACCCATTTTACTAATTGATTCTTTATCAACTTTAGTTATATCTTTTAGTAATACTTTTAATCTTGAAACATTACATTCAGCATTGATAATATTATCTTTTCCTCCTAAAGCAACAATTAATTTATTAGCTTCAAGTTGAAAGTCTTTTCTCATTAATTTTAAGACGATTAATGATATAAATAGTAAAACGATGACTATTATTGCATATACAGCCCATTCATTCATTTTTATCACCCTCTATTTGATTATACTATAAATAATATAAAAATGCACTAAAAATAAAATTTAACATAAATTATAAGTGAGAATATTGGAAAGGGGAATTAGTTATGAATAATAATCAAAGTAACAGAAATTCTATTGCCGAAATATTAAATGTTATTTTAATATTACAACAAAATGCTTGTCCTGATAATTGCTTGGATTCATGTGATCGGCCTGTCTTAGGAGGCGGTACTAATTGTTTAATATGTAATACTAGACCAATTGAACTATATATGTGTGGTAGTAATGGGGTTCCATTTCAAATGCCAACAACAAAAGATCCAAGTGAGGAAACGACAACTAGTACGGTATTTAGGGTTGAAAAAGTAGATAACAATTGTTGTACTTTTAGAGTATTAATACCAAATCCGGATACAACAAGTTTAAATCCATATTTAGGGACAAATTCGTATTTTACAGTTGACTTAGGGTGTCTATGTGCGATTCGTTGTTTATCTGATACCTATATTGAATGTGTATAAAGGAAGATTGGGAAAAATCTTCTTTTCTTTTTGACATAATTATGTTATACTGATTTATAGTAAAGAATAGGTGATTTTATGGATACTATGAAACAATTTGAGGCATTGTACGAAGAGTTAAATAGTAAAACAAATGAAATAGTAGAGGCTTGTAAACAATTAAATGCGCAGAAAGCTTTTATAGAAGAATCTTGGCGTCAAGCAGCACAATTAATTGAGGAAACAAATGAATGTATAGCTAAGTTGGACCCTGTTAAAAACAGTGAAGAGTTAAAGAAAGCTCGAGAAGATTTGGCTACTTATCAATCATTATTTAGAGAGTATAGAGAAGATAGTGAGAATATTATTAAGAAGGTAAATGAAGCTGAAGCTAATGAAGCGGATGCTTTGTGGAATCAAGAATTTATGAAGAATATAACTGATTTTAACCGTTTAAAGAATACTCTTAATCCTGATAGCCCTATTGAACACTTTAAAATAATTAATACGTTAAAAGATCAAATTAACGGAAAGTATCAAAAGTTATTTAGAACAAGTGATCAACTTATTCTTGAAGATAGATTGCCTTTAGATTATGATAGTTTTTTATCTTCTTCTTATCATTCTTCTAGTAATTCTAAGGAAGAATATAGGGAATATTTAACAAATTTCTTTAAGGATCGTGAAGAGAGATTTTTAACAGAAGTTATTCAGGAAGTTAATTTAAAAAAAGTAGTTAGTTTTGCACAAGATGGAAGGTTTGTTGAGATTCCAGAAGAACCAATTGTTGAAACTAATAATGGCCTTGAAGAAATGTACGTTACATCTTCTCCTGGGACTGTTTCTGATAGCTCTTTAGAAGAATTTAAACCACCTGTTGTGAGTGGCCCATTATTGGTTGAAAATCCTGAGTATATAGTAGAAAAAAGCACTCCAGATGTAGTATTTGAAACAACTCCTGCAGTAGATGATAAAAAGGAAGAAGTAACTGATGTTGTAAATACTTTGGAGACTCAAAAAAGAGAAGAAAGACAAAAAAACTATGATATATATCATATGTGTTTAGAGAAGGAATTGCTTTCTTTTGCAGCATTACGTAAAGAATTTGCGGCTAAAGTAATGAGTGGTGAAGAGATAGATAGAGATTACTATGAGAAGTATAATCGTTCATTAAAACTAAGTGGCTTGTATGAAAGTGAAATAAGAAGGCTTGATGCTTCAAAAGAAAGAATAAATGATTTATCTTATGACTTGTTTGTTCCTACTAGAATGCTTAATTCTTCTGAATTAGAGGAGTTCGCTGCAACTGGAAGGATTAGTAGTAGTGAAAAATTAGATACTAGTTTGGAAGTAGGAGCTATTTCACCTACAGATAATGATAATAAGAAAAGTGATAGAAGAGTATTTAAATTTATTCGTAAGGCTAATGAAAAGACAAAGGAGTTTATTCGAAAGAATAAGAAGTTATTGTTTGTTGCTTCTTTTGTTGCATTAGCAGCAGCAACACTTGGTGTTGGTAATAAAAATATAAATAAGACTTCTTCAAAAACTTATCCTCAAGCTAATGAAGCGTACTTAAATGTAGATAGTGAATTACTTGCTAAAAGCGATATACCGGTAAT
>CACXCK010000035.1 GCA_902766135.1 uncultured Erysipelotrichaceae bacterium | reverse complement strand
CCTGAATATGTTATTGTATCTCCATAATAATAATTAGATGTATTGGCTTGATTACTTGATATTATTGTAGCCCCACTTGTCGTCATTGTTTTACTATTATATGTATATGCATCATTAAACATATATCCTGCATAAGCGGGTGATGCAGAACTTGCATAGAAAGCGCTTGTTCCAATCTGGGCATAATTAGTACTTTGATTTAGTTTAACCACATAAGCTTGTGATGATGTAAATTCTCCTGTTACAGCATATAAAGTAGTACACGTACTACTTGTACTATTACACGTATATTTGCCTATAATGCTAGATGAATCATTAGGCCAATTAAGTGTTTCAGTATCAGTTAATGTATATGTACTTCCCTCTTTTGTATAACTTGTTCCATATAGTTTATTTCCTGATAAAGATAATGTTTGGCCTGTGAATCCATTATGTTCACCACTTGTTGTTGTACATTTACCATTTGCATCAACATCACCGTTATAAATCATCTTAATGCCACCTGTACCAGTTACTCTCACTACTTTCCAACACCGGTCCGCAAACTTAACATTATTATTAGTATGTAAGCCTCTTAAATAATAACTTGTTCCATAATCATCTTCTGCTTCACATATAATTGGCGTATCACTATCAGTCATAGCTTGGGTATTAGGATTTTTTATAGAACCATCTTCATTAAACTCTGCACACTTACTATTTGTAGTATCAGCATTAGCTATAATACTACATACCGCGGCCCCTTCACCATATTCTGCCACACATTCTTCTTGCGTGCTTGGTGTCTCTGGCTTGTATGTTGCTCTTATAGTTATCTTTCCACTAAATTCTTTTTCGGTTATGTTATCTGCTAAAGTTACATTCTCATCTATCCATAATCTTAGATGGTATGTTTTAGATTCACTTGCGTGCAGATAAGCTTTAGCAAGTTTATATGAAGTTGAGGCGTTACTAAGCGTTGTAGTTGTCACTATTTTATTAGATAGTAAACTAGGTGTTTCATCATCTAGTTCTACTTTTATAAAACTACTATCTAGAGTTGTATTATTAAGTACTTCTAAGTTTACTTCGTAATAGGCGTAGGTTGCACAATTATTTGTTATTGTAAACTCATAAGGTGTTAAAGTCTTACCTTCAGAGTCTTTAATTGGAAAAGCACTTTGTAAGTCTATTGGGTTACTTTCGGATAAACTTAAATCAAAACAAGAGGTTGCTATGTTATTTGTACTCGGCTGTACTAGTGAAACACGCCAATAAGCAAAAGAGCCACCTATTACTAAAATTATTGCAACAATTAAAATAACAATTGTTTTCTTCTTCACATCATTCACCTACTATAGAAAATTATATCATAAATGATATGATGTTGCTACTTTATGATTAGAGGGTTTCTATTTTTTTTAAGAAATCTTTACTCTGCAAATACATACCTGTGTAACGATGATAGTATGAAGATAAGAATAATTCTATTTCTTTTTCTAAGTCAGGAGAAATATCTAGTTTGGTGATGCTTTTTATGTCGACTAGCAAGTACATTCTTAAAAGTTTTATTATTTTTATTGGGTAAAGTCTTTCACCTTTATAGCAATCTTTACATAATAAGCCACCTTGGTCGGGATCAATGGTTACGATACTTTTTGTTTCTCCACAGTTAATACATGAGTTTAGGTGTAGTCCAACCCCTAGATAATCTAGGTATTTTACTTCTAGAATATGGGTTATGACGCTTGGATTTAGGCCATCATTAATCTTTGTTATGCCATCAATCATAAGAGTAAATAAATCTTCGTTTTGGCTTTCTTTATACACTTGGGTAGTAAGTTCAGTGATGTAATTTAAGTAACTAATTAGGGTTATGTCTTCATGAATATGAGTGAAAGGATTAATGATATCAGCGTCTTTTAAAATGGATAGTTTATCTTCTTTGTAATAAATATAAAAGAAACCATAGGTGAATTTTTGAGTTAAAGCACGAAGTCTACTTTTCATTGACTTCACGCCTTTACCCATAATACCTATAGTTCCGTATTCTTTGGTATATAGTTCGATTATAAGAGATGTTTCACCATAGTTGGTTGTTTTAACTATTATGCCTTCAACTTTCGTAATCATCTCCATCACGTACTCCTTTATAAATCAAATAATATTCTATTTGGCCTGTTTCTTTAAATTTTTGCCATGCTTCTTTTTTTGTCATGTTTCCCTCTTTCTAATATATATTATGTGAGGGTTTTTAATTATTCATTCACTATTTTAAATCTAATTCATCAAAGCCTAATTCTTTTAAATAATTAGTTTTTTCTTTCCAGTTTTTAATTGTTTTAACATAAAGTTCTAAATAGACTTTTTTACCAGTTAATTCTTCTAAGTCTTTACGAGCCAAAGTTCCTACTTCTTTTAGTTTTTCACCATGTGAACCAATAACAATTTTTTTAATGCTATCTCTGTCAACAATAATATCAACTAAGATTTTAACAAGGCTAGATGATTCTTCATATTTAATAGTATGACATGTAATACTATGAGGTACTTCTTCAGAAGTTGTGTTTAGAAGTTTTTCTCTTACTATTTCACTAGCCATGAAAGACATTGGACTTGACGTAATCATTTCGGCGTCAAAATATCTAACATTATCTTTTAAATATTTTTTAATTACTTCGATTAAGTGATCAATGTTATCTTTTTTTAAGGCACTTACGGGAACTATTTCGGCAAAGCCAAAGAGATCATTATACGAAGAGATACATTTTATTAATTCTTCTTTGGTCATTTTATCTATTTTGTTTAAGACAAGGATGATTGGAGCATTGCTCTTTTTTAATGTTTCTAGGACGAATTTATCCCCTTTTCCAAGACCAGATGAGGCATCAGCTATGAATAAGACAGCATCAACATCTTTTGTTAATGAATATGATTCTTTATTTAAAATTTTGCCTAATTTATTAACTGGTTTATGGATACCTGGGGTATCTAGAAATACTATTTGACTATTTTTATCGTTATAAATACCTTGGATTATATTTCTTGTAGTGCCTGATACATTAGAAGTAATGGCTACTTTAAAATCAAGGATACTATTTAAAAGAGTGCTTTTACCAACATTTGGACGACCAATAATACTTACAAAACCACTTTTCATATTTCACTTCCTTTTTATATGTACTTTATGAATATTGATATTTCTATTATTAAAGCTATTATTTCTGCTAGAAAAGAGGCTGCAGAACCACAATCTTTAGCTCTTTTAGCTAAAATGCTTTTTTCTTTGGTTATTAAATCAACAGTGTTTTCAATGCCTGTGTTTAATAGTTCGACGATTAAAACAGAGACTTGTAATGATAGTATTATTATTGCATTTAATAAGTTAATCTTTAATATAATAGATATAAGAGTTATTACTATAGAACTAATAAGCCACAGGTGGAGACTTTTTTCTTTTTTTAAAGAATAGTATATGCCATTTAAACTGTTAATTATAACGTGGTATAAATAAGTTATGATATTATCTTGTGATTCCTTCTTCATTTAGTATTTCCTCCTGTAAAGAAAACATGATTTTTTCATCATTCTTGCTTTTAGTATGATCATATCCTAAGAGATGTAATAGGCCATGAACAGCTAAAAAGGCAAGTTCTCTTTTTTCACTATGACCATAAGATTTTGCTTGTTCAATCATTCTTGGAATACAAATATAAATATCACCTAGAACTCTTTCTTTGGTTTTATCAACTACTTCGTTATCCTCTAGAGCAAAACTAATTACATCAGTGATGGAATCTAAGCCACGATATTCACGGTTAATGGTTTGAATTGTTTCGTTATCAACAAAGATAATACTAAATACACAATCTTTGACACCTTCTTTAGCAAGTGTCTTGTTTAGAACAGAGTCTAAATATTTATAATCTTTTTTATAATTATACTCGTTATTAATTGTAAACATATAAACGCCCCTTAAATAATATTAATACCCATAATCTTTAGATAATAGAATAAGGCTACTAATAATAGAATAATACATAATAAGTTGTAGAATAAATCACTCCTAAAGAATTTAGGTAAGTGTTTTTCAATAGCATTAAGAGCTATATAAATTAAGAAACCAGTCATGGCCCCCAAAACATTTAAAATGATATCATCGATATCAAAGCTACGACCGATATAGTGTTGAACAAATTCAACTGTCAAACTAGTAAAAACACTAACAAATAAAATATGGCTTATTTTATTTGCTTTGATGTAGTTCGAGACGAAATAGCCAAAGGGAATAAATATTATAATATTGCCAATGACATTGTAATAGAATTGCCTACTACCTACTTGGTAACGCATTATTTCGGTAAAGGGAACAATATTTACCCCACTTGCTGTATTAAGTTCTGTATTAGTTAGTAACTCATATAGTAATAAAGCATAAATAATAAATAAGAGATTTAAAAATTCTTTATAAAAAACAAATTTTTCGCTACTATTATGGATATACATTACTCTTATACTAGCAATAACAACAATAAAAATTGTTAACATTGGCCATACTTCTTTTAAGGCTCTATTCATCATTTCTAGTTCCAAATCAATCACTTCTATTCTTTTTCCTTTACTGCTCCTATTTGTTCTAAAACGGAGATAAAGACTTCTATATCCATTGTACTATTATTTTCTTCTTTTTTCAAAACTTTTTGATATATTATTTTTTCTTCTTCATCTAATTCATCATTAATCTTTTGTTTAGACAACTCTAAGGCTTGGTTAATTATTTCTTCATTAGTATATGTTACAGTATTTTTAGTTATTTCGTACTCTTTTGTTAAAAAAATGGTTGTATTAAATATTTTTAATAACACTTTATTTTCCTCATCATATTCTTTTATTCTACTTTTAAAGATAAAATCATTAAAATGAGGGCTAATAATTTTTAAATTATATCTTTTTTTACCAGTTCTTATTCTTTCTTCTTTAGTAATCGGAATGCTTACATTTACCATATACCATACTTCTGCGTAGACTTTCCCTCTTGCACACACTTTTTTTAGTAATTCTTCATCTTTTTTGATATCACCACTGATTATTATATCCCCTTTATGAACATAGTCATTTACTTCTAATAAGGCTACTCCTTCTTCATATATTATTTTTTTTATTATTCCTTCTTTAGTGGCATAAATATCACAGTAAGGTGATGATTGGTTCTTTTCAGAAAGTTTTCGCTCTTCAAGGCGAATTATATACTTTAAACCCTTAGGCTCAATTTCTAGCCATTCAATAGAGTCTTTGTATTCTTCTAATATTTTTTCTTTAATTATTTTAATCTCGTTATAACTTTTTTTAAAAGTATTCTTTTTTATTCCTAAATCGCTTAAGGAAACGCTTAATTTATTAACTAAAGCTTTTGACTCATGAATAATATGAACATCTATTATAAAGTTATTAAAGAATATCAAACCTGCAATAAAAACTATTATAGTAATTAGTAAAGGCATCAAGATTTGAGGATGGTTTTTGTATCTATTTACGCCAGTATTTTTTTTGCTAATTATTTTTACATACCACATTTTTTTTATTTTTTTATAATCATCTTCATTAACTATGAGATCTAAGTAGTTATTATTCTCAATGATTTTATAAATATTAATATTGTTAGTATAACAATCATGGTAGAATTTTTCTTTTTTACTTGTTTCTATTTTTATATTAATCATGGAATAACACACTTTCGAATGATCCTTCGATTAGTAGTTCTTCTTTGGTCATTTTAAGTATTTTCAAGTATTTTCCTTTTATTTTAACTATTGTTTTTTTGGTCTTTACTATTACTAGGTTTTCTGTTAGGGAAATAATACTTTCTATGCCAAAGATATGAGCATGATTATTAAAAAATGTTAAATATTCTTCCTTATCGAAGAGAAATGATTTTATTGTATCAATAAATCGCATGTAATCACCTATAAAAATATATGCATAAGAAAAGTGAAAAAACTACGCAGCTTTTTCACTTGTTTTTTGTAATGATAGATTTTTGTTTTGGGATAAATACTCAAAAACATCAAATTTGTAGGCAATGATAGAGCGAATTGTTCTTTGAACAATGTATGGAGAATTGTTAAATTCACTTATAAATAATTGTTTGTTCTCTCTTAAGGCTTCTAATAGTTTAGTGTATATTTCTTTTGTGTTAGCTCTTTTTTGAATAGGAAGTAAATGATTATAAAGTATTCTAGCTAAAGAATCATTTTTGGCCATATCTAATGGGAGATTATCTAAGGGGTATGTTAGGTAAAATGAATCGGTTATAATAGGTGTGAATTTTTCTTCAACATATTTGTCTTTAATTCTTTTTTTTATTTTTAAATTATCAGGATTTGTTTCTTGTAAGACAGAATCTGCTTCTCTCATCATTCTTAAGACTTCACTTTTTGAATAGGTAGTAAAAATCTCATCTATCTGTTCAATATTCATTGGCCAGATATAGTCATTTTCTTTATATCTTTCAACACATAAAGCATAACTGTTCATACTAATTCCTCCTTTTGATGGTATATTTTATCATAATACTTAAGTAGTATGCAAGGAGGTTAGTTTTTTTTCTTAGTCTTCTTGATACTCTCTTTGTATTCTAAAATATCTATATTATCAAAATCAAGAGAATACTTTGGATTATTAATATATTCTTCAATTCTTTTTATGTCACTTATGGATAATTTATTCGTTTTATTAATACGTTTTAAGTCGGCATCACTCAAGAATTCTTCAATAGCGGTAAATTTGATGTATTTAGCAGGTGTATTCTCGTCATAGATAATAGAATCTTCTTCCCATGTTTCATAATCAAGGGAAACTTCATTTGTTTTTAAGTTAGTCCATTCACTTGTTCTAAAAACAACTTCTGGATTTGTGATACTGATATACATTTTTCTAAGTTCTTTATAAGTCGGATTATTATCTTGTTTTACTTTTTCTTTGCGACTATTGTAGTAGTATGTCCATTTAACAGGGATAGTGTTATTAGACATAAAATAGTAATGGCGACTTATACTAGGACTAGTATTTGGCATATCAGTTACAATATATAGGTCTTCGATGTTATATTCTCTTAAATCATCTGTTTTATTTATTAAGGGATTTACAAAGTTTTCATTAACAATTTCTTCAGCTTTTTCAGAATACTCTATTAAAGTATTGAACCATGAAGGATAATCTTGGTTAGCACTTTCATTATCTTTCGCATAGGCAATACTTGGATTAGAAGTACTTAATGATAAAGCGATAAGTAGAGCCCGATAAAATTGTAGTTTTTCTTTTTTAGACATAATATCACTCCTTTAACTATCAAATTCATAGTCTATCCAGACTTTATTATTTAAATTCATTAGGTTGTCTAATTCTTCTAAAGCAGGCTTTATTTTATCATCAAATTTATACTTTGTCAAAATTTCAAAGTGGTAGACGCCACTTACTAAAAACATATTGGCTGTACTAGGCCCTAGAATAATAGTTTCTTCATTTACATGATTTTTTAGGAATTCTTTTATTTTTAGAGATTCTTCTTTTAAAGCTGAATAGTCTTTACTCATGATTCTAATTGTAATCATTCGATAAAATGGTGGATATTTTAGGGTTCTTCTAACATTCATTTCATATTTAACGAAAGACTTGTAGTCATTTTTACTGACGCATTTAATAATGTAGTTATCGGGATAGAATGTTTGAAGGATGATGCTACCTTTTTTTAAACCCCGTCCTGCTCTACCACAAGCTTGATGTAGAAGTGAAAATGTTCTTTCACTGCTACGATAATCGGGAATATTTAAAGAGGCATCAGCATTTAAAATACCAACTAAGGTAACATTATTAAAATCAAGACCTTTACTAATCATTTGGGTTCCAACTAAGATATCATATTCTTGACTTTCAAAGGCACTGGTAATTTTTTCATGTGAACCTTTTTTCGTTGTTGAATCACGATCCATTCTAATTACTCTTGCTCTTGGGAATACTTCTCTTAAGTAGTCTTCTAGTTTTTCAGTGCCAAGGCCATAGTAATTCAAAGACTTTTCGTGGCAATTAGGACATGTATCACTTACATATTTCGTATAACCGCAGTAATGGCAACGTAAGTTTTTACTTGTTTTATGATAAGTTAGAGATATGTCGCAGTATGGACACTTATATGTATAACCACATGAAGAACAGGTAATAGTTGTTGAGTGCCCTCTTCGATTTAGAAGAATCATAACTTGTTCTTGATGTTCTAAACATTCAATAATACGGTATTCTAATTCGCGGCTAAGGATAGCGTGCCCAGTTTTATTTTCTTCTGCCATATCAACTACAGTTACTTCTGGTAGTAATGAAGCGTTAGCGCGTTTGGGCATTGATAAATAGTGATAGACATGTTTCATACTTCTTGCTAGAGATGTTATTGAAGGGGTTGCACTAGCAAGGACGAGTGGACAATTATGGTATTTAGCTCTTTCTTTAGCTACTTCTCTTGCATCATACTTAGGGTTATTCTCTTGTTTGTAGGCCTCAGAATGTTCTTCATCAATTATTATGATACCAATGTTTTTTAGAGGGGCAAAAATAGCACTTCTAGTACCTATTACAACGCGAGCTTCCCCGCGCATAATACGTCTATATTCATCATATCTTTCGCCATCTGAAAGGCTTGAATGCAGAACTGCAATATCACTTTTGAAGGCGTGATAAAATCTTTCGATAAGTTGTGGTGTAAGACTTATTTCCGGAACAAGAACAATGGCCGTTTTGCCATTTTTAATTACCTTTTTTATACATTCTATATATACTTCAGTCTTCCCAGATCCCGTAACGCCATGAAGAAGGTATACTTCATTAGTTAAAGATTTAGTTATTTCATTAACGCAGTATTCTTGCATGGTATTTAAAGTTATTTCTTTGGCATAATTATTATCTTTGGGAATATAACGATATACTTCTTCTTGAAATTCTTTTAAGATACCATTTTTAATAAGCGTTTGCGTAGATGATTTGCTAATACTTAAAGCCTCGCTTTTTAAAACTTTTTTATTATCTTTAAATAAATCTAGAATGAGATTTTGGGTTTTAGTAGTTTTTTCGTGATTAGGATTTATGTATTCTAAGTAAGTTATTGTTTTCGGTTTCATATTAACTTTGGCTTTGGCTTTTAAGGCTTTAGGTAGCATTGATGAATAGGCACTTGATAAGGAACAAAGAGTTGTTTCTTTTAAGTACTTGCCTAGCTCTAGCATTTCTTCATTAAGAATTGGTTCATCATCAATAATGCTAATAATATCTTTAGTCTCAATATTTGTTTCTTTTTTAATATTGGTAATATATCCTTCTAATGTTTGACGGCCAAAAGGAACAAGCGCGCGGCACCCTACTTTTGCTCTACTTTTTAATTCATCATTTACGTGATATGTAAATGTTTTATCTATATGTTTGCTTTTTATTTCGACTAATATTTCTACGTACATAATGATCACTGAAACAATTATAACAAAAAAAAGAAAAGTTTGAAACTTTTCTTAGGATAAAACGTGTTTCAGAAAATCATTAATACTTAAGTTCTTTGTTAGTCCTTGGTATTCTTTTATTTTAAGACTATTTTCATTTACTTTATGATTTTTCAAAGTGTATTTAAGGTGACACTCTTTTACTTTATTTATGGCACTTTCTAAATCTTTAAAGGCATGAATGCCACGATAACTTTCAAAAGCATTTTCAAACCAATACCAATTATTATTCTTTTCATATAGGAGAAATGTATGAGTTGGTGTATTATTAATTCCTTCAAAGTATAAGAAATAGGTTTTGATATGATAATTATGACTGGTAAACCAAAGGCGTTCTAATTCTACTTGATCCCAGCAGGTTCCAACTTGGGTGTTAAGAATGGAATTCCCTGTTTGAACCAGGCAATCTGCTTCAAAAGTGTGCCACTCATTCTCACTTAATAGTTTCTTACCATTTTTAGTAACAAAACCATATGTTATATTTTTTTGCATATATTTTAAGAGAAGCTCTTCACTATTAATACTATTAAATGGCATACTATCACCTAGATTCCATGTTATATAATGATTTATAGATATCATTATTCTTTAAAAGATAGTTATGGGTTCCACTACCACTAAGGCGGCCTTTATCAATAACGTGAATAATATCAGCATCGATAATGGTAGACAAACGATGGGCAATGATAATAATAGTGTGATCTTTAACTAAGTTATCGATTGTTTTTTTGATGTATTCTTGAGATTCATTATCTAGGGCACTGGTTGCTTCGTCGAAAAGGATTATTCTGGTATCACGCATAAGTGTTCTTGCAATAGCTAATCTTTGCTTTTGACCTCCTGATAAGTTTATTCCACCCTCACCTATTATGGTGTCATATTTTTTTGGAAGACTCATTATATAATCATCAATGTAGGCTTTTTGGCAGGCTTCTCTAACACGTTTTAGGGAGACTTTTTCATCTAATAGTCTAAAATTATCCATGATTGACATATGAAAAATGAATGGATCTTGTCTTATAATGGAGATATTATTTCTTAATGATTTTTCAGTTAAATCTTTAATATCTATGTTATCTATTGTAATAGACCCTTTCGTTGAGTCAAAATATCTAAGTAATAAATTAAATATCGTTGTTTTGCCATTACCGCTTCGACCAACTATAGCTATTTTTTTATGAGGCTCTAAATATAAGCTTAAACCATTTAATGTATTTTTTTCATCTTCACGATATTTAAAATAGACATTATTAAAAGTTACTTTTCCTTCTGCTTCATCTAGCTCTATGTTACCAAATAATTCATCTTTGTAAAGACGATTGTTAATTATTTCATCTATTCTTTTTAAAGAAACAACAACTTTATTGTAATTAGTTCCAAACTCACTTAATGACTCAACAACGTCATCTACACGCCAAATATATCCTTCCATAACAATAAATGTTGCAAGGGATATAAGGCCTTTAATATAGAACATACCACAAGTTAAGAATATTAGGGCTTGAATAGCAAAAAACAAGAGATTATTGATGGCATAATACCATCTTTCATGAGCACTAACATCCATAATACTTTTAAACATATTATCTAATATATTAGCCATTTTTTGTTCAATAACATCTCTTATCCCCAAGGCTTTGATTTCTCTTATACCATTTAGGTTTTCAGTGGAAAGTCTTACATATTCATCGCTTTTTTCTTTAATCTTTTCTTGGTCTTTCTTAATTTTAGGATAAAAATAGTTGGCAAGGATTCCCATTATGATACCTAATAAGACTAACTCTAAGACAAGAATGTATGAAATAGTGAATGCTACTATGAAAATAATGATGGCTACTACAGAACGGCAAATAAGGTTAATTAAGCTTGATAAAAGGTCCATTATTTTATCTGGATCAGTATATAGTCTATTAACTAATTCACCTACACCACTTTCTTCATAGGCTATGGCAGGTAAACTATTTATTTTATGATATAAATCTTTACTAACAGACTTCATAAAATGAATTTCTAAGCATTTGTAGTAATAACCTCTTGGTATTTGTAATAATGAATAAAATATTATATATACCCCTTCATAAAGGCCAAGATAAAGTGTAAAATTAAAAAAATCTTTGATTGTTAAAAATTCAATAGCATAACCCCATAAGTAAATAGCTAGTAAACCAGGAATATAGTTTAAAATAACAAGTATAATATAAATTAATAATTTGAATTTTTCGTCTTTAATATATTTCCATAATAATTTAAAATAACGAATATTTTTCATGATATCACTTCTTACCTTTTTAATATATCATAAATCTATTAATAATTGAATAGGATTGTTCGACAAAACTTGTCATTTTCTTTTCTGGACTTATAAATAATACTATGTTAGCCTAACTACTTGAAGCACTTAGATGCTAGATTTTACCTTTCTTATTATCTGTAGAAAGGAGGAAGTCTATGAAGGGAAAAACTTTCGTTTTAAAACTTCTTAGAGAACTTTCGTTATTTATATGGTCACTTTCTATTCTATTATTGATCATAAAAAAAATCTAGCATATAACTAGATTTAACCAAACAGGTAAACATCTAGTTATAACTAGGTGCTTCCTTAATTTGTTTATATCATAATTATTTATTTATTTCAAGTATATTTTTGTTCGACAAAACTTATCATTTTATTTTCTAGACTTATAAAAGCTATTATGTTAGCCTAACTACTTGAAGCACTTAGATGCTAGATTTTACCTTTCTTATTTTTTATAGAAAGGAGGATTATATGAAATACAGGACTTTTATTTTAAAGTTCTTGCAGTATGTTTCATATCTTATTTTATCCATTACTCTCGCAAGTTTGGTAATTAAAAAAATCTAGCATGTAGCTAGATACCATAACAAACGGTAACATCTAGTTATAACTAGGTGCTTCCTTAATTTGTTTATATCATAATTATTAATTTATTTCAAGTATATTTTTGGATTCGACAAAACTTATCATTTTATTTTTTAGACTTATAAATAATAATATGTTAGTCTAACTAATTGAAGCACTTAGAGCTAGATTTTACCTTTCTTATTATTTGTAGAAAGGAGGACTATATGAAATACAGGGCTTTTATTTTAAAGTTCTTGCAGTATGTTTCATATCTTATTTTATCCATCACTCTCGCAAGTTTGGTAATTAAAAAAATCTAGCATGTAGCTAGATAAAAACCCATAAGGTAAACATCTAGTTATACTAGGTGCTTCCTTTATCTATTTATATCATAATTATTAATTTGTTGCAAGAATTATTTTATTTTTGTACAGTCTCCATGATTAACTAAGTATACATTTTTAGAAAATTCCATGAATGGTTTGTCATTATAAGAATCTGTATAGAAGTTTTTTATTATTCTGTTTGGATACTTCTTTTTAAATAGTCTAACTTTATTATCGCCAAAATTAAGATAATTTATTTTACCCCTTTTTAGGTCTACATCTGTACATAGAATATTTTTGGTCCGAAGTCTTTTTTGAATACCTTTCATTATGAAATTTGGACAAGTTGTAACGATGACGTCGTTAAAATGTATTTTTTCAAGCATATTTAAGTATAGATTTTTGTCATAAATAGACCAAAATTCTACAACTAAATCTTCTATTAGTGCTTTGTTTCCGACAATTATATAAATGTATTTATTTAGTTCATCAGTAAACTCATCAGGAGTCATTTTACATCTTTTATATTTAATTAATAACCTTATTAAAGGAAATGTATAGAGAATAAATCTTTTGTTTTTCTTAAAGGCAAATAACGCAAAATCAAAGGCTGATTCGCCTTTGTAAATAGTATTGTCAAAATCAAATGCTTGCATATTAACGTCCTTTTCCCTTTCTACTCTCTGGGGCCATAAAAAGTTCTATTAGAAGAAGTCTTTCTTTTAATTGTTTTTCTAATAGAAGTGTTTTATTCCACATTCTTATATATTCTTTTTCCATTAATACCTTTTGGTATTTGTTTTTGATGATTCTTTTCATTTTTTCTACTTCATTTAGGGCTAATTTAATATCGCCTTCAGAAGAATCTGTTTCTAATAGTTCCATTACTATGCGAAATAATTTACGATATGTTATTTGAAACTGTTGTTTAATGCTTAATTCCTGCATTTCTTTATTTACAACTACTACTTTATCAATATCTATTGTACTCTTGTGTTTTTTTAGCTTAGGAGACATTTCAAAGCCATCAATAGTATATTTTTTACGACCAATTTTCTTTTTAGTACTTTTTTTAACTATTTTATATTCGCTCATTATTTACCTCCTACTTTAATAAATCTTCACGCTTTTTAAGAGTGTTTTTTTTAGCTTCTTCTAATCTGTATTGTCTTATTTTTTCGTGGTCTCCTGATAGAAGAACATCAGGAACTTTTAAACCTCTAAAATCTCTTGGTTTGGTGTATGTTGGATAGTCCAGTAAGTTGTTTGAAAATGAATCATTAGCATGTGATTCTTCTTTTATAACACCTGGTAGGAGTCTTGTTATGGCATCTGTTATGGCCATAGCAGGTATTTCTCCACCCGTTAAAACATAATCCCCAATAGATATTTCTTCATCGATAAAATTGTATATTCTTTCATCAAAGCCTTCATAATGACCGCATACTAAGATTAGATGTTTAGATGAAGATAATTCTTTTGCTTTGGCTTCATTGAATGTTTTGCCTTGTGGTGTTAGGAGAATTACGCGAGACGCATCAGTTTTAACTGATTCAATAGCTTCCACAAGAGGCTCTATACGTAGAACCATACCACTTCCTCCACCATATGGAGTATCATCTACTTGCCCATTATTTAAGTGACTAAATTCCCGAAAATTAATTAAATTGATATTAACTTTATTGCTTTCAATAGCTCTTTTGATAATTGATTCATTTAAGAAGCCTTCAAACATGCCAGGAAAAAGCGTTAGAATATCAATTTTCATATAATCAAATCCTTTACATCTTTAACTAATATCTTTTTTTCATTTAAATCAACTTTAAGAATGTATTGATCAATAAATGGAAGATAATAGTTTTTATCAAACTCAATATAAAGTAAGACATTATTATTATATCTAATATCTTTAACTTTTCCAAGATATTCTTCATTACATACAATTTTATAATCAATTAAGTCTTGAAATAAGAATTCATCTTCTTTTAAGCCTAGTTCTTCTCTTTTAATATATATATCTTTATTACGATACTCTTCTACTAAGTTAATATCTTTTAAATTATCAATAGTAATTAACATATAGTTTTTATTATAACTACACTTAGTAATAGTATGTATTTCATTATCTATTAAAACTTTAGTATTATTATTTAGAAGAATATCTTTTCTTTCAAAGTCAGAATAGAATTTTAAATCCCCTTTTAAGCCATGGGTCATTGTCGTATGGCCTAGATAAATTATATCTTTCATTATTGCTCCTTATCTAATTCATACATTAGAATACTTGCAGATACACCAGCATTTAGAGATTCACATTTATTGTTCATTGGAATATAGATTAAATCATCACACAATTTTTTTAGTTCTTCATGCATGCCTTGACCTTCACTACCAATTATAAGAGCAAAGTTACTAACATTGTGATATTTTGTTATACTGCTTCCACCTTCAACACTAGTGCCTAATATTTTATGAGTATTTTTAATAGTTTTAATAAATTCATTTAAATCTCTTCTTAAAATATTTAGGTGAAAAAGCATTCCTTCTGTACTTCTTATTACTTTAGGATTGTATAAATCAACGGAATGCTTAGATAAAACAATGGTATCAATATTAAAAGCTAGAGCACTACGAATAATTGTCCCTAAGTTTCCAGGGTCTCCAATATCATCTAGAATAACGATATTACCTTTAATATCACGTTCATCCATCTTTTTACATATACCTATGATATCTGTTCCACTTTGTTGATTACTTAAATAATTTAAGACTTTTTGAGATACGATAGTTGTTTTAATATTTTCTTCTTTTAAAGATAATACTTCCTCTAAATATCCAGTTTTGCTAGCTTCTTCTACTAAATGACGGCCTTCTATTAGAAACAAACCTTCTTGATCGCGATATTTTTTTTGACTAAGTTTTTCTAAGTATTTTATTTTATCATTATGAATTGATTCTATCATACGGCAACTCTTAACCTCCTTCTTGCTTCTTTATATTTTGGATAGTATTCTTCAACATGAGCCCAGAAGCGGGGACTATGATTTGGTTCATAAAAGTGACATAGTTCATGGATGATGACATAATCTAAAAGGTCTATATCACGTTTTAGAAGTTCACTATTTAATGTTATAGTGTGAGATCCATAATTATTCACACCCCAGCGAGTAGACATCTTTCTTATTTTTAGAGTAAATTTAGGGATGTTTTTAAAGTATGGAGTAATTCTTTCTACTTCACTCGTAAATAATCTAAGACACTCTTTCTTATAGAATTTATTTAATGTAGATTCATCTTTAGCTATAACTAAGTCTGAATCAAAATAAACATCTTTAGTTACCCCATCATAATGGGCAATATACTTTTTACCTAAGTAACAGAAATAGGATTCACTAAGAGTTTCTTTTTCTTTTATTATTTGCATACGTCTTAAAGAGGCTTTATTCTTCTCTAGTAATTTCTCGATGTAAGACTTAGTTACTAGATGATTACAAGTAATTTCTAGAGTATCTCTACTTTTAAAACGCATATAGATATTTTTATTATTCTTTTTTATAATAATAACATTAATTGTAATGCCATCTAAATCATAGGTCATATATACCACCTAATATTATTTTATCACATTTTTTTAATTCTTTCGATTCTATTAATTAATCAAATAAAAAAATACACCTTTTATTCTTAAAATGGTGTTTTTTTGATAATAATTATTACTTATTAAATAATTCACTATGAGATCCTGTAGCAAAAAGGACTAGAATGAGTTTATCATCAACATATTTATAAATAAGAAGCCAGTCAGGTCTAATATGACATTCACTGCAATTCTTATATATTTTATCATTTAATAGATTATGATTTTTGTATTTTGAATCTAATATTTCTAAATTAGCTAATTTAGTAATAACTAATAATAATTCGTTTATATCTTTATTTTGCTTAATTATTTTTTTTAGTTGATTCTTAAAATTACTAGTGAAGTCAATTTTGCACTTTGTATTCAGATTAAAGTTAATCATCTATAATAGCCCTTAACATTTCATTGACGTTATTATATCCTGTTCTTTTCCCGTCTCTTATTTCCTGAATAATATCCTCGCCTTCTTTTAAGGCATCTAATAATTCTTTACTTGGTTTTGGATTTGTCACTTCAAATGGTAAGCCATTTTTCTTAATGACTTGCTTTATTGCCATATTTATAAATGTGCTCATATTAATTCCTAAATCTTTTAAAATACTTGTTGCTATTTCCTTATCTTTTTTATCCACTTGAACATTGATAGCACTTGTTAAAGATTCCATTTATAACACCTCTTTTCATTGATTATTTTATCTTCTTTTTAATTACTTGTCAACAATTTTACTACATAAGTCTACAAGATAACAACATTTATTCTTCTTTATTATATGTTATAAGAAGATTTTTATTACTTAAAAATGTAATATTTTTTACAGATTCTTCTTTATTCGACAAAGTATTCTCCTCTCTTGTGTTAGGGTATGCACTCGAAAAGGAGGAAAAAAATGAAAAAAATAATATTAGTATTAGTTTGTTTCTTTTGCATTACAAGTATTTGTAGGGCAAGCGTTAGAACTGATACTTTTAGTAGCACATTTATAGGTACTAGACATTATGTGTTTTCAAGTGGAAGGTTCGGGGATTTTGAAATATTTAGAAGGGATAGTGATTCTTTAGTAGGTTATTGTATAGAGCCAGGTGTTCCTACTTACTTTGGCGAATATGAAGGTATTTATGATACAACCATGGAAGAAGTAAATGAAAGAACTAACATATCTATTGATTCGTTGAAATTAATACTAGCTTATGCGCATTTTGGATATGGATATAATAATCATTTAAGTGATGACTGGTATGTAGCTACACAGGCTCTTATTTGGCAAGAACTTGGAATGGAGTTTTCTTTTACATCTAGAAATAATCTTAGTAATCCATTTTTGTATGTTATAGATACACCTATTGATGTCCAAGATAAGATGGATGAGATTGTAAGACTTGTCTATGCGTATAACACCGACATTGTATTTGGAAGTGATCACTTTAAAATAAAACCAGGTGAAGAATTAACAATAACCGACAAACAAAATATACTGTCTAATTATAGGGTTAAAATAGCAACTAATTGTACGGCAAGTATAAACGGTAATAAGCTTACTATTAAACCATTAAATGATAAAAGTGGAAGAATAACTTTAGAACTAAATGATAATTCTTGGAATAATCCTTTTGTCTTTTATGTATCAGATTATGGACAGAATATAATGACTTCTGGAATTATTGATAAAAAAGAATATACCATAACATATGATATGGATTATGGGTCTATTACTATAAATAAAAGAGATAAAGATACTAATAAGTGTAATGAAAGACTTGTTGGAACAATATACGAAGTATACAATCAGAGTGATGAGCTTTTGTCTACGATGATAATGGATAATAATTGTACAGCTACAATTAATAATTTGCCATATGGGGAGTATCATATAAAAGAAGTTAAGACAGATAAAAGTTATGAAGTAGATACTAAAGTTCATTATGTAAATGTTTCTAATAGTAATAAAAATCCTGTATTAAATCTTTATAATAAAGAGATTAAAAGAGAGGTAATTATTAATAAGATGTATTTAACTAGTAATGGTATTAAAGCTGAAGAAGGGGCTGTATTTAGTATTATAAATAATGAAACTAAAGATAGTAAAACATTAGTAATAGATAATAAGGGCTCCTCTTCTATTACTCTACCTTATGGAGTATATACAATAAAACAAGTTAAAGGTAAAGATAATTATAAGTTTGTAGAAGATAAAGTTATTAATATAGATAAGACTGGTGACGCTATTGTATTATCCCTATTAAATGAGCCATATACTTCTAAATTAAAGATTATAAAAGTAGATGAAGATGGTAATAAACTTAATATTAGTAATATAGGCTTTAAAGTATTGGATAGTAATGAACGAGAAGTATGTCAACATATTAGTTACCCTAGTGATAAAGATATATGCATATATTATACAGATTCTTATGGTGAAGTAGTATTACCAGAAGAATTAGAGACTGGTACTTATAAAGTAATAGAAGTAGAACAAGATATAAAGGGATATACTATAAATACTGAAGGAGTAAGTTTTAATATAGATAAGAATAGTCCTAAAGAAGTAGTTATTAAAATACCTAATAAGAAGGTATTAGGGATTATTGAAATACATAAAGAATTAGAAAGATATAATAAAGATTTAAGTGGTATTAAATATAATTTATATAATGAAGATAATGATTTAATAAATACTTATTCTACTAATTCAGAAGGTATTATTAAAATAGATAATTTAGAATTAGGCACTTATTATATAGAAGAAGTTAGTACTTTTGATGATTATTTATTAGATACTAATAAATATGTTATAAGACTAGATTATATAGATTCTAATACACCAATAGTTAAATATAGTAAGCATTTCTTAAACAAGCTAAAAAGAGGCTCTATAGAAATATTAAAAAGCGATATATCTAATAGTAATCCTATACCTAATACTAAAATAAGTATATATACTAATAGTGATGAATTAGTATATGAAGGAATAACTGATAATAATGGTAAGATAATAATAAATGATTTAGTAGTAGGTAAATATTATTTTATAGAAAGGGAGGCTCCTGAAGGTTATGTAATAAATAAAGATAAACATTATTTTGAAATTAAAGATGATAAAGAAGTAGTATCTTCTACTCTATCTAATAGATTAATAAATGGTAAAATTAAAATAGTTAAAAAAAATCATAATAATAAATATATATCTAATGCTTTAATAGGTATATATGATTTAAATAATAATTTAATAATGAAGGATTATACTAATAGTAATGGTGAAGTATTATTTAATCTAGATTATGGTAAATACTATTATATGGAAATAGAAGCCCCAGAAGGATATATACTAAATAATAATAAATATTATTTTGATATATTAGAAGATAATATAGAACAAGAATATACTCTACTTAATGAAGAAATACCAGATGTACCACAGACTGGATATAACAATAGATACTTATTTACATTACTAATACTTAGTATAATATATATTAGTTATTCTATAATAGAAAAAAAAGAAGCTTAAGTAAAGTAAGCTCCTTTTTAGTTAAGACTTAGTGTGAATGGCGCATTAGGCGTACCATCTCCATTAATTTTTACGCCAGATATCAGAAACAAGGCCGGCCGGACAACACAGACACCGTTGGCATTGCCGGCGAAGACATACCCGTCGGATAACACGCCGAACACATTGCGAGCATAGGAGGAATTCGCATTCGGCGACATTGTCCATTGATATGTTGAATTTTTATATAACCAGTCGTTGCTATAACAATTGTTGGTATTGTAATTAAAAAGATTGGTATTTGCAAGGCAACTTTCCCTTACTTCTCCTCCTACAGCATATCCATAATCACTTGGGGACATGATTCCTACATACCCTTCCCAGGTTGTTGTTCTACTTACGTTGTCATTACACTCACTTCCTGATGTACAGATTTTACCGTTGCTATTACTTCTTTCGTATTCATAGAATTTACTTGCAAGTCCTAGTCCATTTCCACTTGTAAAAGCATCATTTTCACCTTGACTTCCTAAGTTCCATGTATGTTTATCTATCATGCTTTTAGCTGATTCATTTAATCCTGTAGTACTAAAATCACAGGTAGTATAGACATTTTTTGAGCTATTATAACAATTTCCTGATTGTTTGTTCCAATACAAACTATTATTAGCATAAGTTCCTGTTATAGCGTTTCCTGATGAGTCTTCTGCTAAGTTTGTATCGAATCCCGGATTTAATAGTTTCATTAAATCTGCTCCTTTGTATGTTCCTGATTCTCCCCATTGATTGATTCCTAATCCCTTGTTTACACTTGACGCACTCGTATCCCATGAATAAGAACCTATTGATTCGTTTCTTATTAGTTTTACTTTACCATCAATTACTCCTATTATTCGCCAACCTGCAGTCTCACCATTAAAAGTAACGTAGTTACATGGGTTAGCCCCGACGAATCTTAGATTACCATAATCATCATATGCTAGAGTATTGGTACATCCTGATGCATCAGACCCATTATCTATTACTTCTGTACTTGTTGGATCTGCGTTACCGGCAAGTCTTGCTATAACAGATGTTGCGCTTCTATCTTCTGCAAAATATAATGTACATTTAGTTCTTGTACTTGTTAAGTTGTTTATTTTAGCATTCCAGGTGGTGTTGTCCCATGTTAGGGTGGCGTTATTTGTACAATCCGCATGGTCAAAGGTATAGCCAGCACCTTTTGCTGGAACATTATCACTCGCTATACTATCAACATATACAGCGAAATATACATCTCCTACCGGTGTTACATTACCAGAGAAGGAATTAAAAGTATTTTCATCAGTAAACCAAGCATATGAGTGATATAAAAATACTCCTACT
>CACXCK010000034.1 GCA_902766135.1 uncultured Erysipelotrichaceae bacterium | reverse complement strand
TTTTGTCTATAATAAAATATAGTGAAAATTAGGAGTGATAAAAAATGACTGCAAAATATGATGCATCTTCGATAAAAATATTAGAAGGATTAGAAGCTGTTCGAAAGCGTCCAGGAATGTATATTGGTTCAACAGATAAAAGAGGACTTCACCATCTAATATGGGAAATAGTAGATAATGCAGTAGATGAAGCAATTAATGGCTTTGGAGACTATATTAAAATTACACTCCATAAAGATGGTTCTGTAAGCGTAGAAGATCATGGTCGTGGAGTACCAACAGGAATGCACGAATCTGGAAAAAGCACCCCAGAAGTAATTTATACAGTACTTCATGCTGGTGGTAAATTTGAAAGTGATGGCTATAAAGTATCAGGAGGACTACATGGAGTAGGTTCTTCTGTTGTTAATGCACTATCAAAATGGATGGAAGTAACAATAAAAAGAGATAAAGAAGAATCATACATTCGCTTTGAAGACGGAGGGCATGTAGCAGTACCTCTAAAAAAAGTAGGTACAACCAATAAAACAGGAACGACAGTTCGCTTTATGCCAGATGACACCATTTTTTCAACAACTCATTTTTCTTATACAACAGTATGTGAAAGAATGCAAGAATCAGCTTATCTATTAAAAGGAATCACAATCGAAGTAATAGATGAAGAAGATGAAAGAGATGCTAAATTTCATTACGAACGTGGAATTGAAGAATATGTAGAGGATTTAAATAAAGGAAAAAACACTTTAAATAAGGTCTTATCTTTTTCAGGAACAAAAGAAAAAATAGAAGTAGACATTTCAATGCAATATACAGACACATATGATGAAAAAATAATATCTTTTGTAAATAATGTAAAAACAATCGATGGAGGAAGTCACGAAGTAGGTTTTAAGACAGCCTTAACTAGAGTTTTTAATGACTATGCAAAAACTAATGGTTTTGTAAAGGGAAACGCCAAAGCATTTGAAGGTAGTGACGTAAGAGAAGGACTAACTGCTATCATTAGTTTAAAGATACCTGAAGGAATCTTACAATTTGAAGGACAAACAAAAGGCAAATTAGGAACCCCACAAGCTAAACCAGCTGTTGAAGGAATTGTGACGGACCAATTGAGAGTTTATTTAGAAGAAAACAAAGCAATCGCAACAGAAATTATCAATAAAAGTTTAAAAAGCAAAATAGCCAGAGAAGCAGCAAGAAAAGCTAGAGAAGAAGCAAGAAAAGGTACTTCCAAGAAGAAAGAGGAAAGATCCCTTTCTGGAAAATTAGCCCCAGCTCAAAGTAAAGAAAAAGATAAAAAAGAATTGTTCCTAGTCGAAGGAGACTCAGCAGGAGGTTCTGCTAAACAAGGAAGAGATAGACGTTATCAAGCAATTCTTCCTCTAAGAGGAAAAGTATTAAATACTGAAAAAACAAAAGAAGAAGATATCTTAAAGAACGAAGAAATTAATACCATGATTTATACCATAGGAGCTGGATATGGTTCGAATTTTGACATTAAAGATTGCGAATATAGTAAGGTCATTATCATGTCAGATGCTGATGAAGATGGAGGACATATTCAATGCCTATTATTAACATTCTTCTATCGTTATATGAAACCATTAATTGAAGACGGAAGACTTTTTGTTGCTTTACCACCACTATTTAAAATACAAAGTGGTAAAGAAATAGAATATGCATACACTGTAGAAGAAATGAAAGAAAAATCAAAAGGTAAAAAATGCGAAATTCAAAGATATAAAGGTCTTGGTGAAATGAATGCTGATCAGCTTTGTGAAACAACAATGAAACCAGGATCAAGAACACTAATTCGAGTAAATATTGAGGATGCTCAACTAGCTGAAAAAAGAGTATCTATTCTTATGGGAGACGATGTACCACCACGTAAAGAATGGATTGAAGAAAATGTAGAATTCTCATTAGAAGACAATTATCAAATAAGTTAAACATAAAAATAAATAGAAAGTAGTGGTAAAATGCCAAAAAAGAAAACGCAAACAGAAGAAGTAATAGAAAAAATCTTTGATTATACGTTAGAAGATTTAATGGGGGAAAGATTTGGATCATATTCGAAATATATTATCCAAGATCGTGCTATTCCAGATGCTAGAGATGGTTTAAAACCCGTTCAAAGGCGAATCCTATATTCGATGAATAAAGAACACAACACTTATGATAAAGGATATAGAAAGTCAGCCAAGACTGTCGGAGACGTTATCGGTAATTACCATCCACATGGAGATGTTCCAATCTATGATGCTATGGTAAGAATGAGTCAACCTTGGAAGACACGTTCTCCATATATAGATATGCATGGTAATAATGGATCAATTGATGGTGATAGTCCTGCTGCTTATCGTTACACAGAAGCACGACTTTCAAAAATAGCCAATGAAATGTTAAGAGATATCGACAAAGATACGGTAGATTTTGCTCCAAACTTTGATGATACAACAACCGAACCAACAGTCCTACCAGCACGCTTTCCAGCACTACTTGTATATGGCGCTCAAGGAATTTCAGCAGGATATGCAACAAATATTCCACCACACAATCTAAATGAGATAGTAAACGCCACAATTCACAGAATTGATTATCCAAATAGCAGCCTAGAAACACTAATGAAATATGTTCAAGGACCAGACTTTCCAACTGGCGGAATTGTAGAAGGAAAAGATGGAATTATTGATGCCTATAAAACAGGCAAAGGAAGAATTATTGTAAAATGTAAATACGAAATAGAAGATTCTAAATCAAGTAAGTCTATTATTATTACTGAGATACCATTTGAAGTAAATAAAGCTTTAATGGTCAAGAAAATTGATGATATCAGAATTGATAAAAAAATTGATGGTATTCAAGAAGTAAGAGATGAGTCTGCATCAGACATTAGAATCGTAATTGAATTAAAGAAAAATGCTAATATTGAATTAATTGTAAATTACTTACTAAAAAATACAGATATGCAAATATCATATAATTTTAATGTTGTATCTATCGTAAATAGAAGACCAAAACTATTAAGCCTAGAAGCAGCTCTAGACGCTTTTATTGCCCATCAAAAAGAAGTTGTAAGAAGAAGAACTGCCTTCGATTTAGCTCATGCCAAAGCAAGATATCATATTTTAGAAGGATTAATTAAATGTATTTCAATACTAGATGAGGTAATAAGAGTAATTAGAGCTAGTAAAAATAAATCTGATGCTAAAGAAAACTTAGTAAAAGAATTTGATTTTACTATAGAACAAGCAGAAGCAATTGTAACATTACAACTATACCGCCTAACAAATACTGATGTTGTTGCCTTAGAAGAAGAAATGAGAGATTTAGAAAAGAAGATATCTATTTGGGAACAAATATTAAACAATGAAGAAGCTTTAAAACATGTTATGAAAAAAGAACTTCAAAATATTAATAAAGAATATGAAACACCGAGATTAACAGAGATTAGAGATGAAATTACAGAAATAAAAATTGATCAAACAGCCATGATTCCAAAAGAAGATGTCATTGTTGCAGTAACAAAAGATGGATATATTAAAAGAACATCATTTAGAAGTTATACATCATCAAACCCAGAAGATCTAATTTTAAAAGAAAATGACTACTTAATTGGATTATATGAAATGAACACAACAGATACAATATTAGTATTTACATCAGGAGGAAATTATCTCCATATTCCAGTTCATATTATTCCAGACTTAAAATGGAAAGATATGCCAAAACACGTAAGTAATATTATTGAAGTGCCAGGAGAAGAAGCAATCGTTGGAGCAATTCCTGCCTATGATTTTGAAAGTGATAAAAATATTATTATTACAACAAAACAAGGGATGATTAAACGTTCTAAATTAAAAGACTTTAAATTACAACG
>CACXCK010000033.1 GCA_902766135.1 uncultured Erysipelotrichaceae bacterium | reverse complement strand
TGACAATGCCTATGTAGGATATATGTATGGAACTGCTGGAAGTGACAATTATAATGATACCCATACTAATACAAATAATAGTACAATTAAAACTTACTTAGATACTTGGTATGAAAACAATTTAAAGAATACTACATACGAATCTTACATAGCAGATAGTATATTCTGCAATGATAGAAGTGTAGCAAGTGCAGATACAATAAGTTATGCTAATTCTAACTTTAATCCATCTACACCTTATACAACAAATGCATTTGGAACAAACTGGACTATATATGGAGCATGGGGAAGACACATAGAACAATTTAATCAAGGCCTTGGAAATAGAGCAAGACTTACTTGTCCGAACAAAAATGATGCATTTACAGTAACAGATACAACAAAAGGAAATGGAGCTTTGGACTATCCAGTAGGACTAATAACAATAGATGAAGTAAACATCGCTGGAGGAGTATACAGTTCAAACAATAATCGTTATTTAACAACCGGAATTTGGTATTGGACGGGCTCACCGAGTGACTATAGTAATGGTTTTGCGAACGTGCACACTGTCAATTCCGTTGGTAACTTAAGCAACTATCGTGTCAATGATGACCGTGGCGTGCGGCCAGTCATCAATCTGAAGTCTGGAAGCCTGACAACAGGCTCCGGTACAGCGTCTAATCCTTATGAGGTAGCAATAGGTGATTATTAGAACATCTTCCTCCAAAAATAACTCTTCATTTTTGGGGGTTTTTTATATAAGAATACAAGAAAGGATAATATAAGTTATCTTTTTTTGTGGGATAAAATAATTTTTTTAAGGTCTTACATAATGTGACATTTTATGCCCTAAATGCCTGATATAATAGGCAAGCAAGATTAATAAGATGAACCATAATTAATAATAATTAACCGCGCACGGTTAATATGTTTTATGAGTTCACTGTTATACTTCTTGTAGGGTGATAAAAGTGAGACTTAAAAGAGCTATAGCTATCAAACTCAAAAAAATATGTAATGAACGCAACATCACACCAAATAAACTAGCAAGCATTTGCTTTTTAACCCAAAGTACTGTTCAAAACTTAATCACCGAAAAATATAATAATCCTAAACTATTAACTATAATAAGAATATGTGAAGGTTTAAATATTCAAGTTAAAGAATTCTTTGACGATGATATATTTAATAATATTGAAAGAGAAGATTAAAATGGAAGTAAAAAAAGAAGATAAAAAATTAATAGTAAGTTTAGCTGATAATGAAGAAATAATAATTAAAGATCAGAATAAAGAAATAGTAAATATTAGTAAAGAAAATAAAAAAATCCATATAGTACAAAATGACATTATAGAGAAGGAAGTGAAGTAATATGACATGTATTAAATGTGGAAGTGACAATGTAAGTGTCCAAGTAATTAATGAACAACAATTAGTTAATAAACATCACGGATTAATATGGTGGATATTTATTGGTTTTTGGTGGGTGCCTATTAAATGGTTATTTTTAACTGTTCCAGCACTTATTTTTGCGATTTTTGGCAGAAAAAAACAAAGAATTAAAAATACCCAAAAGTCAATTGCCGTATGTCAAAACTGCGGAAATAAATGGGATGTATAAAGAATATAGGTCGTTAATGATAGTAATTAACGACCTATTTGCTTTATATTTGAACAAATAGTTGACACAAGAACAAAGGAGGATTTGTTATGAATCAAGAAAAAATGTATTTAATAAATAAATTGTTTAATAATGAAACAATTAGAACAGTTTGGGATAAAGATAGTGAAAAGTACTATATTAGTGTTGTTGATATAGTTGGGGTCGTTTCAGAAAGTAAAGATAAACAAGCGTACTGGAGAAAATTAAAACAACGTTTAAAAGAAGAAGGAAACGAAACCGTGACAAATTGTCACGCTTTGAAACTAAAAGCACAAGATGGTAAATATCGTATGACTGATGTTGTTGATATTGAAGGAATGTTTAGAATTATTGAATCAATTCCTAGTAAGAATGCAGAACCTATAAAGCAGTGGTTAGCCAAATTAGGAAGTGAAAGAATAGATGAAACATTCGATCCATCAATTGCAATTCAAAGATCAATAGATTTATATAGAACTAAAGGCTACAACGAAAACTGGATACAAAAAAGAATAAGAGGCATTCAAGATAGAAAGACACTTACTGATATCTGGATGAATGGAGGTATAACTGAAGAGTTTGAATATGCAATTCTAACAAATGAAATTTACAAAGAATGGTCAGGTATGACTGCCCAAGAGTATAAAGAATATAAAGGACTTAGAAAAGAACCATTAAGAGATAATATGACAGATGTAGAAGTAGCCTTAGCTGATTTAGGTGAAATAGCAACTAGGGAGATTGCTAAAAAGAAAAGTCCTAAAGGCTTAAAGGAAAACGTTGATGTAGCAAGACGTGGTGGCAAAATCGCTGGTAATGCTAGAAAAGATTTAGAAAATGAAATAGGTGAAAGTGTAGTTACTAGCAATAATGCGTTGAAATATGAATATATGAATGAAAAAGAAATCGAAACAAAATGAATTATTATTGCATAAAATGTATAAAATATAATTATTACTTGCATTTTTTTAATTAATATTATATAATTTATATGCATTTTTGATTTGCGCCCATAGCTCAATTGGATAGAGCGTTAGACTACGGATCTAAAGGTTAGGGGTTC
>CACXCK010000032.1 GCA_902766135.1 uncultured Erysipelotrichaceae bacterium | reverse complement strand
TGTTGCTAAATTTATATTACCTATAGATGTTCTTCCTCCTGTTAAGTTCTCTGCTAACATATAATTTGTCTTTGTTGTTGTATCTATTACTTTATATGCTGTAGAGCATCTTATTGTCTTATTATCATACTTACTTGTTCCTTTACAAGTATATTTTCCTACTAAATTAGACTCATAATTTGAAGCCCAATCTAATTGTACTACATTACTATTATCGCTATTTGTTATTAAATAATATCCTCCGGAATATGTTATTGTATCTCCATAATAGTAATTAGATGTATTGGCTTTATTACTTGATATTATTGTTGTCCCACTTGTCGTCATTGTTTTACTATTATATGTATATGCATCATTAAACATATATCCTACATAGGTTGGTGATGCATCACTTGCATAAAATTCGCTTGTTCCAATCTGGGCATAATTGGTACTCTGGTCAAGTTTTACACCATAAGCATTCGTTAATGTAAACTCACCCGTTACAGCATATAAAGTTGAACACGAGCTACTTGTACTATTACATGTATATTTTCCTATTATACTAGAAGAATCATTTGGCCAATTTAACGTTGATGTATCACTTAATGTATATGTACTTCCTTCTTTTGCATAACTTGTTCCATATAATTTATTTCCTAATAAAGATAGAGCTTGTCCAGTAAAACCATTGTGACTACCACTTGTCGTAGTACATTTACCATTTGCATCAGCATCACCATTATAAATCATCTTGATACCACCGGTACCTGTTACTCTTACTATCTTCCAGCAAGAGTCAGCAAACTTAACATTATTATTGGTATGTAATCCTCTTAGGTAATAGCTTGTTCCATAATCATCTTCCATAGAACATATTATTGGAGTATCTGAGTCACTCATAGTAGAATAAGGATTTAATATCTTCCCATCTTCATCAGTTTGTAAACACTTATCACTATTAGATACTTCTAGATTTAATCTAGCTAGAGTTTTTTGACTTTGTTCTAGGCCGCACTCTGTTGTCCTTGCTTTTATTGTACCACTAAAACTTTTTCCTATGTCGCTCGTTTGATCTTTTCCTATAACATCTTTGTAAGTAATTGTTAAAGTATATGTTGTTGTACTATTTGCAGGAGCTTTAAAGCCTCCGATGATGGTAGATGTGTCACCTGAGCCTGGAAATATGCCCGTTTCTCCATTCAAAGATACTTCTAAATCAGAGGTATTTACAAATGTATTTTCAACATTATCAAAATATATACCAAAACATACTTGAAAGTCATTGGGATTTTCTATCGTAAAAGAGTATGTACTTGTCTCTCCTGGTATCATATTAGTATTTACTACTTCGGTGGTGCCTGTAAGTATTAAATCCTCTAAAGTTGCAGTATGAGCACTTCCTTCCACGTTGTTGTTACCTGTGCCATGGACTACTGCTTCATAGTATGCATAAGAAACAGAACTAGCTATTGCTAATATACTTATTATTAATAATAGTTTTCCTTTAGCTTTCATATAATCACCCCTACCCTAGATTAATTATACTAATAAAAAAATCCTTAGTCAATTATGACATAAGGATTTTCTTTTGTGCCATCTCCCAAGGCTTTTGTTTTAGGATTTAGTGATATAACCGGTCTTAAGAGGTGACTATTTGTTTCTGGAATATCTTTAATTAAGGCACCGTTATTTTGAACCACAAAGTATGATGTTACGCCGTTTACTTTTTTGTTCGGAGTCATGGTCCACCAAGCATTTGGTAAGTTAGGAATGTATAAGTAATATGACTCGTTAGGGTTTATTGAAGCACCTGCTAGATTTACTTCGTCAGCACTTAGAAGAGATATTTTATTTGATATAACTGTGCCACTACATTTTAAAGATGGCAAATGGTCTTGTAGTAATCTAATATCCGATAAGTATTCGGTGATGCCATTTTCATCTTTAAATATTGAATTGTCAAAGCAATCTGGACTTACAGATATATATGAATCATAATTTGATAATGTAGTGTTATACCAATCATCCAAAGTTTTAAAAGCTTCTGTGTTATTTACTGATTCTTCAGTGTCCGGAAGTGGCGAGTAAGAGCTTGATGCTTCAATTACATTATCAAGGATTATTTTTACTGAGTGATCGGGGTTTATTCCAACTATACGCCATGTCATGTCAGCGAATGATACATAATTATTTATGATATTGCCTCTAAAGTAATAGCTTGTGCCATTATCTTCATTTTTTATAAGTCCTTCAGTTCCAAGTGCGGATGCCTCGAAGCCGGTTTCAGGATTATTTTTGATTTCATTATTACTTATTATTGTTTCAGAAAATTTCTGGCTGTACTCTAGCGATTCTACTTTAAGTTCAAAATCGATTGTTTTACCACTTTTATTGGATATTTTTAATGTATATCTTTGGGTTTCATAAGTATTTATTGTCATATCATCTAAGATAGTAGTTGATTCTAGTTTGTGAACCGAGTTTACTCTTTCATCTTCATTACTTGTTAATTCGTATGATATATCAGCATCTGCTATACTAGGTGTTAGCTTAACTCGATATGACATACTTTCAGTTTCAAAGTTAGTAATTGAAAACGCGATTGTTTTGTTGCTTTTTATTTTAAAATTTTTACCATTTAAATAATTGACCGATAAACCATTTACTACGTCAACGATAGGATTTTCTTCCTTCGTGATATCTTTCATATATCGGTTATAATCTATTTCTATGTAGATGCATAGAAAAATTAGTATTATTAAAATTGCTTGAATTATCTTTTTCATAGGCACCTCTTATTCTTTATCTAAAGTATACAATAGAATTTAAAAAAATGTCAATTGGGCTAGTGTAAAGTATTAGCTTTTCTTGACATTTTCATTTTTTCTGCTTTCTAGGTAACTTTTTAGTTCTTTTGCGGTGTCTAATGGGATAACTTTTGCTAGTTCTTCAACTGAGGCTAGTTCCATCTTAGCAACGCTTCCAAATTCTTTAATAAGTTCCTTTTTTCTTTTAGGTCCAATATTTGGAATATCATCAAGAACACTACTGATAGAACCTTTGCTTCTTATTGTGCGGTGATAGTTAATGGTGAATCTGTGCACCTCATCTTGCATTCTTGTTAGGTAATGGAAGACATTTGAATCTTTAGGAATATCGATTAATTCCAAGGTATCGCCATCCACCAAATCGTTTGTTCGGTGTTTGTCATTCTTCTTTAGACCGCATACTTTAATATTTAGTTGCAGATCATTAAGGATTTCTTTACAAGCATGTATTTGCCCGATGCCACCGTCAACAATAATTAAATTAGGCATTTCTGTTTTATCCATTAAAGCTCTTTGGTATCTTCTATATATTACCTCTCGCATCATGTTATAGTCATCGTTTTGATCAACACTTATTTTATACTTACGGTATTCATTTTTTGCTGGGAGGCCATTTTTAAAAACTACCATTCCAGAGACTGACCAATTACCAAAAAGATTGGAGTTATCAAACAAATCAATTCGATCTAAAACTTTTAGGTTTAAAATACTTTTTAATTCTTCATTTGCTTTAGAAGTAAAATCTTCTTTTTTCATCGTTAGTTCTATTTCTTGATCATATGTTATTTTAGCGTTATCCTTGGCCATTTTAAGAAGGCTTTTCTTTTGTCCTTTTTGTGGTGATATTAATGAAACTTTTAAATATTCATTTAAGGCTTCACTATTTAATTCTTCGGGGATAATTATTTCTTTTGGAAGTTCATGAGTTTGGTAGAATGCTGCTATGAAGTGATCCATTTCACTTTCTAAGTCACTTATAACCGGGAAGATATTGGTATGTCCACCAACAATTTTACCGTTTCTGATAAATAATATCTGAGTGGCAATGTAGCCGTTATCAAAATAGTAGCCAATCACATCACGATTAGTTAAATCGTTAATAGTTATTTTTTGTTTTGCTAAGACGATATCAATATATTCTAATTCTTTTTTTAGTTCGAGAGCTAGTTCAAAATTTAGGGATTTGCTATACTCATCCATTTTAGAAATGATGCGATTTCTAAGAATTGTGTCATCGCCGTTTAAAAACTTTATTATTTCACTTTCCATATTATTTATTGTTTCTTCTGGAATTTTTTTCTCACAGTAACCCAAGCATTCACCTATATGATAATATAGACAAACTTTTTTAGGATTACCATCACATTTTTTTAAAGGGTACATCCTGTTTAGCAAGTTCACTATTCTTCTTGCTGCATAAGCGTTTGGATAAGGTCCAAAAAGTTTTTTGTGTTCTTTTTTTCTTATTTGTAAGTATCTAGATACTTTAAGTTTTGGGTATGGATGCCTTATATATTCGATATATGGATAACTTTTATCATCTTTTAACAATATATTATATTTAGGGTTATATTCTTTAATTAAGTTGATTTCTAATAAGAAAGACTCTAATTCACTAGCAGTAACTATATATGTGAAGTCGTTAATTTCTTCAACCATTTTGGCTGTTTTGCCTGTTTGGGTACGATTAAAATATGAGTTAACACGCCTGTATAAATCTTTTGCTTTGCCAACATAAATGATAGTATTATCGCTGTTACGCATTTGGTAACTTCCTGGTTGATGTGGTAATCCTTTTAATTTTTCTTTAATAATATTATTCATAGGCACCCTTTCCTTTTTGCTAAAAATATTGTATCATATTTTTAGGTGAAATTGATGAATATTATAAGTACACACGAAGAAGTAATTAAAAAATCACGGTTTATTGCCTACTATTGTGAAGTAAAAACTAAAGATGAAGTTTTAGAAGCTTGGGATTATTTAAAAGGTATGCACAAGAAAGCTAGGCACATTCCTTATGCATATATCTTAACTAATACGGCCGGCAAAAGTGATGATAAAGAACCTTCTGGCACTAGTGCTCTGCCAATATATAATGCCTTAGAGCGAAGTAAGGTGCCAGATAGGGCTATTTTTGTGGTGCGCTACTTTGGAGGAATTAAACTTGGAGCTGGAGGGCTAACGAGAGCTTATGCGAAAGTTAGTAATGAAGTAATTAAAAACTCTTGCTAAATGCCTTATTATTTGTTAAAATTATATACGAACTATTTGGAAAGGAGACAATCATGGCTAATATTAAGAGTTCTAAGAAAGCTATTAAGCAAATAGCAACAAGAACAGAAAATAATCACGAGTTAAAAGCACGTGTTAAAAATGCAATTCGCTTATGTGATAAAGCAATTGAAAGCGGAGATAAAGATAGTGCAACTAAACTCCTTCTTGACGTACAAAAATATATGGATAAAGCCTTCAGTAAAGGTTTAGTTAAAAGAAATACTGTTGATCGTCAAAAATCTAGATTAAGTAAAAAAGTTAAAGAAATGGCGTAAAGGTCATTTCTTTTTTTTATTAGTCATGTTAGAATTTAATTATAGGATGATGAATATGAATGAAAAAATTATAAAAGGTGTTGTTATATTTCTGGCAGTCAGTATTCTTTCGATTCTTATTATTAATTTAGATAAGATAACGGATAAGATAACTAGTATTTATTTAAAAAGGCATGATATAGTTTTCCCCGATAGCGATGAATATTTTCTTAATCGTAATTTTGAATTTGTTCAAGTTCCTGAGTCTTATGTACCTTATGGTTATCATGATTTATTAAATATTTTTTATGCCATTTTAGATCATGGTTGGACAGAATTTACATTCTATTGCGCTAATGAATATACTTCGTGTATAGAAGATGCTAAAGCGATTAGCAAAGATAAGGATTTACTAACTCATTTAAATAATTTCGTCCATCCGTATCATAGTGCTGATAATATGGTTACTACTCTTCACGGTAACGGCGAAATACATGTTGTTGTGGAATACTTATATACTGAAGATGAAATAACTAAAATTAATCGTAAAGTCGATGAGATATATAAAAAGCAAGTCAAGAGTAATGCTCCATTGAGGACAAAGATACTCACTATCCATGATTATATAATAAATAATTCTAAATATGATGTTGTAAGAAGTAGTTCAAAGAACAGTTTATATCATTCTAATATAGCCTATGGCCCATTATTTGAAGGATTTGCAACTTGTAATGGGTATACTGATTTAATGTTTTTGTTCTTAGAAAAGTTGGGGGTACGAAGTTTAAAGGTTGCTAAAACACCATTGCAAGACAAAGACTTCGATGGTCATGTTTGGAATGCTCTTTATATAGAAAACAAGTGGTTACACTTAGACCTTACTTGGGATGATCCGGTTAGTACCGATGGAAAAGATTATCTACAACATAATTATTATTTATTAACTACTGCTGAATTAAAAGAGGTTGATGAGCCAAAAGAGATTATAGATCATCAATTTCCGACTAATATTTACTATGAATTAAAAAATTAAGCACTCTTAGGATGAAATGCACCCCTTAGAGTAGACATCAATAAAAAAGCAGTTTGATAAAAGTGCTATAATACACTTCCGAAAGGAGGTGTATTTTT
>CACXCK010000031.1 GCA_902766135.1 uncultured Erysipelotrichaceae bacterium | reverse complement strand
TTTCAACTAACTTTTGAGCTTCCACATATTTACGACCTTGTTTTTTCAAAATATTTCCCTCCTAACTGTGGTTTATTAGCGGACTATTATATTTATTATTCTTCAGTTTCTTCTTTGCCTTCATGACCAATAACTTCAACTTCAGCACTAGTTTCTTCTTTAACTTCTGCTTCCATTTCAGCTAATTCTTCTTCTCTTTTAAGCTTTTCTTGTTCTTCAATAGCTGCTTCTTTAGCTTGTTCTGCTAATTCCTTATCGTTAACTCCTTTAATAGCTATTCCCATATTACGAGCTGTACCTTCTATAATGTTCATTGCTGCTTCAACGTCATATGCATTTAAGTCTGGCAATTTCATTTCAGCTATACTACGAAGTTCATCTTTAGTAATAGTAGCTACTACTTCATTAGCACCTTTCTTACTTGCTTTGTTAATCTTAGCAACTTTCTTTAGTAGGAAAGCAGCTGGTGGAGTTTTAAGAACGAAATCAAATGATCTATCATCATAAACGGTGATATCACAAGGAATTACATCTCCCATTTTTTCTCTTGTTGCGTCATTAAATTTTTGACAAAAATCTTGAATGTTGATACCTGCAGGTCCTAGAGCAGTACCTACTGGAGGTGCTGGTGTAGCTTTACCGGCAGGAATTTGTAATTTAATTTTTCTTACGACTTCTTTTGCCACGAAAATTCACTCCTTTCAATTTATTAGTGTTTTTTCAGTGTAAGTGGTATTGGGCGAGTCCGCATTCACTCCCTCCCACTTGCGGCATTTCATAAATATATATGAATGCACTTAAGATATTAACATAAAAAAAGGAAGATGACAAGCAAAAATGCATCATTTCTTCCTTTATCTTACGAATAAAGATACGATTGTAGCTAAAGTGTTATGTCCAGCGTGCACTGCCATACTAGAAGTTGGGTTGTTAGTTTTCACATAAATGTACGCAAATACTCCACCTAATGTAGCATATGGCATGGTCATAGCAATGATGTTAATTATACTTTCTTCGTGCATAGCGTGCAAATATCCAAATATTAAACCTGAGGCAATAATATATAACTTATCGTTTTTTATGATATTTCTAATACATACGCGAAAGACGGTTTCTTCAACGATTGGAGCAAATATTATAGATGCTGGAGCGATATACCATAGAGGTAATGAGTTTAACGCTTCTTGATTAACTGAGACTGGATTATTGGTAATTGCTAGAGCAATCGTACTTACAACAATCATAATTCCCATACCTATTAAATACTTCTGAAGCAAGTAGTGAAAATAAACTTTAGGATGACTTTTTAATTCTTTAAGACCATTTTGAAGTTCATTTTTAAAAAGATAGATTGCTAATATTAAAAGAGCAATATCATAAATAATACTTACTGGTAAGGCTAGATTATCAGGTATTAGGCGGCCCCATAGAAGTTGGGAAAAGTAGGCAATTAACATGATGATGCTTTTCTTGGTTGTTTCTTTTTTCTTTTTAGGGACTGGCATCGGTGTTAATTTTTCTTTTTCTACTTTCTCGTGTTTGGTAAATGCTAGAATGCCAATGTTTATAACAGCAATTAATTCCATTATTGAATTTGATGAGGTAAGAAATAAACCAATTGATGATGCTAGTAATTTATTACGCTTCTCTGAAATTTTATCTTTTAGGGTATTAGCTAATATGTATATATATAAGAAAATGCTTATTAAATTTATACCTGTGTAGATTGTGCGGCCGTGCGTTTGTATCATAATGCTCAGTTTTTCAACATACTCAGTTCCAAGCATACTATAAGTATCTTGCATGATACTTATTTGATCTGCAATAAAGCTATCTAGTTTGTATAGAATCGATAAAGATAGCATGATGCCAATTAAACTTGTAACTATAAAATATATTTTTTTCTTCATATTACTCTCCTCTTAAATATTTTATCATAAAAAAATGAGTCTTTAAACTCATTTTTTAGCTACTTGATAAGGTTCTACTTCAACAGATGTTTCTTGGCCAAATAAGTCAATCATAACAACGATACGATTGTTTTCTAAATCTAAAGTATTAATTGTACCTTCCATACCATTAAATGGTCCATCAACGATTTTAACCTCATCGCCAACAGCCATTTCAGATTCAATATCCATTCTACTCATACCCATTGTTACTAAAATTTTATCTATTTCTTGAGGTAGTAGAGGTGTTGGTTTAGCGCCTTTTCCAGAAGAGCCTATGAATCCTGTTACCCCTGGTGTATTACGAACTATGTACCATGCTTCATCACTCATAATCATTTCTACTAGAACGTAGCTAGGGAACATTTTCTTCTTCTTTTCTTTTTTTACGCCATCTTTAATTTCGATTTCTGTAGTTTCAGGAATAATTACTCTAAAAATATTATCTTGCATGCCCATTGATTCGGTACGCATTTCAAGTTTTTCTTTTACTGATTCTTCATGTCCTGAATAAGTTGTTACAACATACCATTGTTTATCCATTATAACGCCCCCTTAATAGTTGATAGTCCTGCAGATAATAGTAGGAAGAAGCCAGTTAGGAAAGCAACAATTAAGATAGTTGCAAAAGAGTATTTCATAACCGTTTTAAATGATGGAAATGTAACTCTTTTCATTTCATTATGAACTTCTTTTAGGTAGCTTGGTTTACGTTCTTTTTTTTCTTTCTTTTTCATTTTTTTCACCTCATATTTTTCCAAAATAAAAACACCTCTTCGTGTTTGTATTTTTAATATAGCATAAAAGAGATGTTTAGGCAAGTATTTTAACGAATTTTATCTATTTTCCAGGTATTAGTATTTTCATCAAGAATAATTATAAAAGGATATGATTCTTTAATATCACATACTTTCTGACATTTTGTAACTGTTATTTTTGATTCAATAAGATCGTTAGTTGCCTCGATAAGACTTAGTTTATATTCTGAGACATCTTCGCTCGCTACTGAAGACGAAGTTTTGATTTCATTTAACCAGTCATTATTAATACGATATACTTGAATATTATTACCATCTATTATTTCATGAGGGTCTACGGCTTCTAAGTTGTCCATTACTTCACTCATTAGTTCATCAGATAGTAGTGGTCTTAGATCTTCTATAAATAGTTCAGAGACTACTATTTCACTTGTTTCAGCTTCATCATCATTTAGTTTGTACATTACCATATTATCAAGGGCTTTTTGCAAATCTTCTTTTTTACCACTTACTAAATCTCTTAAATAAGCTTCACTATATTCTGTTAAATTTAAAAGTTCAGGTTCTTCTTTTTCTTCAGTTTGGGTTAAATCAAACACAATGTTATCTTTATTATTGGTGAAATGGAATATTGTTAAAACGATGATTACAACTAAGAAAGCTAAACCAATATACATTCCTATTTTTAACCAATCTTTCTTTTCCATTTTATTCATTCCCTTCTTTTGCAATTGTTTCTTTTGCTTTTAAACGTATCCTCTGCATAGTATTATCAATTTGTTTTGGTGTTTTGTCAAGAATTTTTGATATCTCTTGATAGTTTAAATCCATGAGCATATATGAAAATACTTCTTTTTCAAATGGTGATAGTGATAATTTTATTTTTTGGATAAGACTTTTGATATTTTCAGATTCTGTGTAGTTTTTTAAAGGATCACTTGAATCATCTCCCAAAATATCTTTTAATGTGTATTCTCCTTCATTACTGTACTCATAATCTAGAGATAGAGTGTCTAAGTTTATTCGGTTTTTACCACCAATGTGGTCTTTAATTAATCTTTTTATGCGTCTTTCAATACATAAATAGATATAGGTTTTTAGAGATGAACCTTTTTCTTCCTCGTAACTATTTAAAGCATAAGTAAAACTCATATTAGCTTCTTGTAAGAGATCATTATATTCAACACCTATTTTTTGGCAAATATTTTTATATTTATTAACTAAAAAAGATATTTCAAAGGCGTATTTTTCATATAAGGCATTTCTTGCTTCATCATTATCACCACTCATGATACTAATTAAGAATTCATCATTTTCATCATTCATGAAAGGCCTCCCATTTTGAATATTAGAATACCAGCCGCAACGGAAGCATTTAAACTATTAACTTTTCCTAGCATGGGAATTTTTAACATTTCATCACAATTTTTTCTCGTGAGATCACTCATTCCTTTCCCTTCATTACCGATAATTAGGACTTTCTTGCCAGAAAAATCACAGCATCTTAGGTCTTTGCCATTCATGTCTGTTCCATACACAAAGTAGCCTTTTCTTTGGAGATCTTTAATTGTGTTATTTAAATTTGTTACTCTAATAATGTTAACACTATTAGTAGTACCAACACTAGTTTTTATAACCGTGTCGTTAACGGAAACACTTCTATCTTTCGGAATAATAATGCTTCTTACTCCTGCTGCTTCACAGGTTCTAATAATTGCGCCAAAATTATGAGGGTCTTCTAAATGATCTAACATGACTATAAAATCATCGTTTTCGATTGTGTCAATTGTTTGGTAAGAGAATTCTTCGATATCCAAAATAATACCTTGATGGTTTTGTTTACTCATTTTGTTTAAGGTGTTGATATCTGTTAGAAGATAGTGAATTTTATTATTTTTTAAATAGTTTATGACTTCTTCATCATGACGATTTTTGTTTAAGTATACTTTTTTTATTTTGCGAGGGTCGGTCATTAATAAAACGTTTTTGCCGTATGCTAACATATTATCCTCCAATCAAATTCATTATACTACAACTTAAAAAAAACAAAAAGACTTTTTGTGTCAAGTCTTTTCGCGAATTATAGTTTTCAATACTAGTCCTTCGACATCGTAATGAATTCTTTGATGCACAACTATAATCGGTGTGCATAAGCTTATTATGAATCTTTATTTTGATTATTTGCTGGTAATTTTTTCCGTATTTCGTATTCTTCAGCATTGATAGCAATTCCGATAATTACAATGTAGGCAATAAGATAGAGCCAAATCATTAAGACCACAAAATGAGCAAGGCCTCCATATAGTATGTCGTAATGAGCTACTTTGGTGGCGTAAATGGAATAAATATATGTAACAGTACTCATTCCGATTGTGGTAAAAAGAGTCCCAATATTATTATTGCTACTTGGAATTGTTTCATCAGGGGCCATAGTATAAATAATTTTTATCATAATAAATATTATTATCCAAGAGATAGGTCCTTTAGAAAAGTTTATAATACTTTCAATTGATTTTGTAACTGTTTCATTCATATTCACATACTTAATAATTGCAATTAATTTATCCCCTAGCCCTGGAATAAGTAGCAAGAATGTTATAAGAGCTACTAAAATCATAATCATAATGATGCCTTTAATTTTTCTTTTTAAGAAGTTAGTATTATCGATTCCATATAGTTCATTTGAAGTTACAATGATTGAGCTTGAGCCACCACTTGCAGCATAAAACGCTACAAATAGCGGGATTATTAGACGAGCATCAAAATGGATATCTCTTACATACGGAATTAACAAAGCACCAATATCGGAGCCAAACATTTTTAATATTAAGTTCGAAGCAAAATCAATGGAAACGTGAAAAAATGAGGCCACGTAGGTAATAATTGTAAATGTTGGAACAATTGCTAACAATAAAAAGAAAGCAAGTTGCCCAGGGAGTATTAGCATTTCGGGACGTCCCAAAATATTTAATATTCTTCTTAAAAACTTATTTGCTTTCTTTCTAATTGTCATTGTTCATTCCCCTTTTTTTCTTCTTTTTCTTTTTTCATATGTTCAATACATTCATTAATAGCGTCTTCGATTGATTTTAAATCGTCCTCAATCATACTATAACTTATACGAACTCCATATTCATAAGGTAAATGATCAAGTTCTTTTTTTAATTTATTTAAATAACTTGTAATTTGTTTTTGATTATAACCAATTAAATAAATCATAAATTCATTACCATCTGTCCGAATTAAATCAGAATTATCTAATTGAGTTTTAATTAAGACGTTTGCGGCAGCTTGAATTTGTCTGTCGCCTTCTTCATATCCTTCTGTATCGTTAATCTCTTGAACACGATTTAAGTCAACCATTATTACTGTTTGAGGATATATTGTATTCTTATTCCATGTTTCTAAGTTTTCATTTAAGTAACTTCTATTTTTAATGGATGTAAGTTGATCCACATATTTTAATTTATTCTCTTTTTTAATCTTCTTTTGAATCTTTACTCTTTTATTAGATCGATAGATTAAAAAAAGGATTAAAGCAATTATTAGAATAAAAGATAGTGAATAGAAGGCAATATTACTGATAATAGAACCTTTTTGTTCTGTTTTAGCCGCGTCATTAATTCCTTCCATTCGCATTTTATATGGGTCTAAGTAGTTAAAGTATCTATTTAAGAAGGTGTTGAATCCTTCTGAATTTCCACTTTTTAGTTGATAAGTACTATCTAGAGAGAATTCATATCTTTTAGAGTAATCATTTAAAATATTTCTTTGGAAATAATTACCTCTTGCTTCATCTAACAGAATAATTCGTTTCTTATCTTTGGTAATACGCCCTAAATCTTTTGTTTTAAAGGTTTCAGCAGTGTTATTTGCCCATTTATCTTTAAGGATTGTTTCTTCCATATATAATTTGTATTTTTTTAATGCTTCATTGGAATTAATTACAAGAGGGTTAGACATGTGGGCATAAACGCCAATAATCATTGGTTCATATGTATCAATAATTTTCCAATCTTTGTTATCATTTAAGTTGTAAAAGTTAGCATACATATTAATATTGTCGCTTGCAATATCTTTAAGCATTCTGTCAGTACTGCTATACTTTTTATAATTGATTTCTATATCTGTAACCTTAGAGAAACTTTTTAAATATTCAGCAATGATACCTCCAAAGGCATTACCACCATAAGTTTCATATGGAACGGTGTTTACATATCCATAGCGAATACCGTTCTTTCTTAATGTATCTAGTTCTGAGTTAGAAATGCTTAAGTTATCTTTAAATATTGATAATTCTTGTTTTGCAATTAAGTCTCTTTGATTCTTGGACCAACTTAAATAATATTTTTGCATTATTTTAAATAACAAAGAATTTGTATTATCAGTAATATAGTAGTAACGAGACATGTCACTGAAATGATAATTAATCCAATATCTTTTTAGTAATATCTTATCAATAAATTCCATTCTTGGAATGATAGCGTAAGGAATTTCGCCATTTTCGATACTTGCAAGTAATTGGTCTTCATTTTCGTATTGTACATAATCAATATTATATAGGTCTTTGTTATAACTTTTTATATAGTCAGCATAAGTATTTAATATACCTACTTTAATGTCACTAATGGCACTACGGCTAGTGTATATATTGTTATTTTTAGATATTAAAACGTAATGATCTTCATATAACTCTATGGAATTTTCATCCAATGTGTTACTGGCCTTAAATGATAAGCCATTTGGATTTTCGTTTTTGGTATTTGTAATGCTATTAATATCAATGTTATATTTAGCTTCAAAGTCTTTAATAAATGTATAGAAAAGTCCTTCGCCAGAATTACCGAAGATGTTAACATTATTTACAACATTAACATTTTGGATAGTTGTTTGATTATCAGTTAACCATTTTTTTTCTTCACTAGATAATCTTGTTTTACTATTTAATAAGTAGATTATTAGGCCTACAATAAGAGCTATAATAATTACTATTAGGAATAGCTTTTTTTTGGTTTTAGGTTTCATTGTTATTCTCCTTCGGATGAATCAGTTTCTTCTTCGATGGTGTATGGAGTGTTATTATTCCAATTAATGTTATTACGGCCGATGTTTTTGGCACCCATAATTAGGAAGCCTGGTTTTTCTTCTGTGTTTTCTTGGACTAAGGTAAAATGAATATCATAATGTTCTTTTATTTCATCTTTTATGACACTTAGGACAGTACCAGCTACTTCTTTGGCACGATTTAATTCATCATCAATATAAGTTACTCTAATATATACGATTTTTCCTTTTACGTCAACTGTAGTTTCAGAAATATGACTGTGCGCGGTTAGATTATCAATGATTGCTTTTTTATCTTCTTCTGTTACACTTATGTTTTCTATGTCTTTTAGACGGTCTCCATAAGTTGAAGTGTCAGTTGCTAAAAAGAAGTTATAGCCAACTACGCCGATAACAATAAAGCAGATAATAATAATGCAGATTAATACAAAAACAACTCGATTAGTATTCCACATTTCTTTTATTTTTTTCATAATTCACCTCTATTAAATATTTGTATAAACATTATAACCTATTTTGGTTATTTTTGAAAGAAAAAAGAATCTTTAGTTTTAGAGATTCTTTTAACGGTTATTTCTAAAGCGCATCTTAGGGTCTAGAATAGCTTTTCGCATTCTAATAGCGTCAGGTGTTACTTCGACGTATTCATCAGATTCGATGAATTCTAAAGCTTCTTCTAGAGAGAAAGTTTTAGGTGTTACTAGCGCTATGGCTTCATCTGCACTTTTACTTCTTGTATTAGACATTTCTTTGTTCTTACAAGGATTTACGTCTAGATCATTATCACGATTATGAATACCTACTATCATACCGACGTAAACATCAGTAGCAGGAGATACTATTAAAGTTCCTCTTTGTTGTAAGTTAAATAGGGAGTATCCTAGAGTCTTGCCTGTTTCCATAGATACTAAAACGCCATTTTTACGACCTGTTATTTCACCTGCATATGGCTTATAGTCTTCAAATGAACGGACCATGATGCCTTCACCCTTGGTATTAGTAATAAAAGCACTTCTATAACCAATTAAGCCACGAGTTGGGGCACTAAACTCTAGGTGAGCATATCCTTCATCAGTAGTTGAAACAACAGAAAGAATTCCTTTTCTTTCTTGGAGGTCACTAATAACAGTTCCTTGGTATTCACTTGGACAATTAATTATTACTTTTTCGTATGGCTCACATTTTACGCCATCAATCTCCTCCATTAATACTTCTGGTTTAGAAACACATAGTTCGTAGCCTTCACGACGCATGTTTTCTAAAAGGACTGATAAGTGTAATTCGCCACGGCCACTTACTTTATAGCCATCTTTATTAGGTAATTCTTCAACTAGTAAGCCAACATTTGTTTCTAGTTCTCTTTCTAATCTTTCTTTTAAGTGACGAGTTGTTAAATATTTGCCACTTTGACCTGCGAAAGGTCCATTATTAACTAGGAAGTTCATTGATAGAGTTGGTCTTTCTATTTTGATAGGAGCTAGAGGTTCTATGTGGTCTTTATCACAGATGGTATCACCGATAGAGATATCAGCACAGCCCGCAATGGTTACGATATCACCATAGTAAGCAATACTTTTTTCGACTCTTTTAATACCTTCAGTTACAAATAATTTAGATATTCTAAATGTTTCTTGTTTACCATCATTTCTTACTAAGGCTACTGTTTCACCATTTTTAATGATACCTTTAGTAATTCTTCCAACACCTAAGCGGCCTAGGAAGTTATCATATTCTAAGTTACTAATTTGAAGTTGTAAGGGGTCAGATTCACTACCTTCATAAGGTGATACTTGAGATAGAATAGTTTCTAGTAATGGTTCTACAGAGTTAGTTAGGTTATCTGGTGACATACCACTTTCACCAGTTTTGGCTATACCATAAACAATTGGGAAATCTAGTTGTTCATCAGTTGCATTTAAATCCATAAATAGATTGAATGTCATATCAACTACTTCTGTTGGACGAGCATCTTTTTTATCTATCTTATTAATAAATAGAATAGGTCTTAAGTTTTGTTCTAAAGCTTTCTTTAAAACAAATCTTGTTTGAGGCATAGGTCCTTCAGCTGAATCCACGATTAAAACTACAGTGTCTACAGTTTTAATAACACGTTCTACTTCACTAGAAAAATCAGCATGACCTGGTGTATCAACAATATTAATTTTATAATCTTTATATTTAATTGAACAATTCTTTGAATAGATTGTTATTCCTCTTTCTTTTTCAATAGAGTTACTGTCCATTATTAGTTTGCCAACATCTTCATGAGCATCAAATGCACCATTTTGTTTTAGTAAGGCATCAACTAGAGTACTTTTTCCAGCATCGACATGGGCAACAACGGCAATGTTAATAATTTTATCCATAAAACTTCTCCCCTTCATTAAATAACTACAAAATAATACAATATAAAAATGATTTTTGCAATAAAAATCATTCATTTGGGCTAATATTTGTTATTAGAACTACTCTTTCGCTAATATTTATATTAGTGCATGTTGATAATATGAGAATATTATTTAGGGGCATTTCCCGGTAGTAATAGAATGATCCTTTTAAGTTCTTAATATATAATGCTGGATTCATATTTAGATTATAAACCTCTTTGTTGTAGGCGCTTGTTTTTATAACGCCTAGAACGTCTACGTTATAACTTTTGGAAGGAGTTAGAAGTTTGCCTTTTAAATGCGTATTAAAGTAATATTCGTCTAGGTAATTTGAAAGTTCTGAAAACATTGTATTGTTATTCATATTGTGGCCATAGATAATTGAGATATTATCATTAAATTTGGAGTTGTTACGATAATCTAAAAATATACTACCACTTAGGGAATAATTTTTATAATAATTATGTCTTAAATATTCTTGGTTGTCATCCCCTTTAACAACTGGATAATCGATAGAGGTATTATCTAGAATTAGCCAGGCGATGATATCTTCATTAATACTTTTTAGATGAGACCATGAATAATTATCCAACTTAATATTGTTAATAAGAGTGATGGTATTGTTATAGTCATTATTAATTTTTTCTTTTTGAATTATTGCTAATATGGTTATAATAATTATTATTGTTAATATAATCTTTTTCATAAAACTCCTTTTCATAAGATACTATCATAATTATTTATCTTTAAAAAAAAGTTCGACATATTTAGCTAAAATATGTTATATTGTATTTACATCTTATAAAGAGAGACGGAGGGACTAGCCCTAGGAAATCTCACCAACCTATTAAGTTAGGTGGTAAAGCTAGATCTATAAGATAACATAGGCCAAGAGTTATCTTGGTTTTTTTCTTTCTTTTTAGGATTTAGAAAGGAGTAATTATGCAATATATAGTTAGTTGTAGAGGGAGAATGGCAAGAATTAATTTCTATAATTATTTAATAAAAAATGGTTATATACCAAATCATAGGCATATAACCAGTAATTATATGAATAGTAGGTTTCCTTTTGTGATTGAAAGTGATAAGTCTTTTCGGATTTGTGAAAGTATTACTTGTTGTGCAAGGGCAAGCCAAAACGGACAGATTATTGATTCAAAGTTTTTTCAGGAAAAGATTTTTCACGCGATAAGTAATCTTTAATCATGTTCGCTAAGGCAATATTACCTTCTTTAGTTAAGTGAATATTGTCAATTCTAATATATTCTTTGTTAGTTAATTCTTGATAGAACGGAATAACATTTAATTCATTACTAATTGTACTATCTAATGATACTATATATACTTTTTTAGTAGGTAATAGTTTAATTAGTTCAGAATATTCATTATTAGTTAGATGGACAGAATTATCAAATAAGAAGATAATACGGTTAGTTA
>CACXCK010000030.1 GCA_902766135.1 uncultured Erysipelotrichaceae bacterium | reverse complement strand
AATATTGCTATTATTGGTCGTCCAAATGTTGGTAAATCATCATTACTAAATACCTTAATAGAAGAAGATAAAGCAATCGTTACAGATATATCCGGGACAACGAGAGATACCGTTGAAGGAAGTATCATATATAAAGGATTAAAATTTAATTTTATTGATACGGCAGGTATTAGGGAGACTAAAGATGTAGTAGAAAAAATAGGGGTTGAAAAAAGTAAAAAAGTAGAAAGTACATCTGATATAACTATTTTAGTTTTAAATGCCCATGAGAAGATTACCAAAGAAGATAAAGAATTATTAAATCTTGTTGAAAATAAAAAAGCTATTATCTTTATTAATAAAAATGATCAAGAAAAAAACATCGAAAAAATAAATACCAAATTACCAATTATAAGTGGTAGTACCAAAACAAATACAGGTATAGATTCTTTAAAAGAAAAAATAATTGAAATATTAAAACTATCTGATTTAAGCAGTAAGGATTTAACATATTTATCAAATGCAAGACAAATATCTCTAGCTAAAAACGCTTTAAAATGTATTGATCATGTCATAGAAGAAAACAAAAAAGATATCCCTGTAGACATGCTAGCCATTGATATCAAATCAGCTTGGGATTATCTTGGAAGTATTATTGGCGAATCTTATGAAGATGAATTAGTAGATAACATTTTCAAAAGATTCTGTTTAGGAAAGTAGGTGAGAAAATGAATTACGATATTATAGTTGTCGGTGGAGGCCATGCTGGTATAGAAGCAAGTCACATCGCAGCCTTCAAAGGTCACAAAACTCTATTAATAACAATGAATATTAAAAATATTGGTGATATGCCATGTAATCCAAGCATTGGTGGAACAAGTAAAGGCATAATTGTTCGAGAAATAGATGCTCTAGGAGGACTTATGGGAAGAATAGCAGACCATTCCCATTTCCAAATAAAAATGCTTAATAATTCCAAAGGTCCAGCGGTTAGAAGTCTAAGAGCTCAAGCAGATAAAGTAACATACCCTAAAAATATGTTAAATGCCCTAGAGAGTACCGAAAACCTAACTATTAAAGAAGGTATGGTAGAAGACTTAATCATCGAAAATAACTCTGTTAAAGGCGTAATTCTAAGTGATGGAACAAAAGTATACTCAAAGGCCGTGATATTAACAACAGGTACATATCTAAAAGCCAATATTTTAATTGGTTCAGAAAACACTGAGGGAGGACCTCACGGCGAGTCTAGAAGTAACTATTTAAGTGATAATTTAAAAAAGTATGGTTTAACGATTCAAAGACTAAAAACAGGAACTCCTCAAAGAATAAAAGCCTCATCAATTGACTTCTCACAAATGAAAGAAGAAACGGGTGATAATGAGTATTGGACATTTTCTCTAGACGAAGATGCATCATATAAAATAAATGAACAACAAAAATGTTACCTAGTTTATACAAATGAACATACTCATAAAATAATATTGGATAACTTAGATAAATCAGCAATGTATGGAGGCTACGTTACAGGGATAGGCCCAAGATATTGTCCAAGTATTGAAGATAAATTAGTCCGTTTTAAAGATAAAGAAAGACATCAACTATTCTTAGAACCAGAAAGTCTTTATTACGATGAATGGTACTTACAAGGATTTTCTACTTCCATGCCAAGAGATATTCAAGAAAAAATGGTTCATAGCTTAAAAGGCTTAGAAAACGCCATTATAACAAAATATGCTTATGCTATTGAATATGACGCTATAGATCCATTACAGATTAAGCCATCTCTAGAAAACAAAGTAATTGAGAATTTATTCACAGCAGGTCAAATAAATGGCACAAGTGGATACGAAGAAGCTGCCGGTCAAGGTATAATTGCGGGTATTAATGCATCCCTTAAATTAGAAGAAAGAGAACCATTAATTCTTAAAAGAAATGATGCATACATAGGTGTCTTAATTGATGACTTAGTAACTAAAGGAACCTCTGAACCATATCGTATGCTAACATCTCGCGCCGAATTTAGGCTTTTACTACGTCACGATAATGCTTCTCAAAGACTAAGAGGGTATGCTCATGAAGTAGGTAGTATCACTAATGAACAATATAATAATTACTTAAAAGAAACTAAAGATTTAAATGCTTGTATGCTTGATTTAGAAACATCTAAATTAAAAATAACTCCCGAAGTCAAAAAAGTGTTTGATGAAAATAATATTCCTATTCCGTCTAAAACAGAAAGCTTTAAGGACTTACTAAAACGTCCTGAAATATCTCTTTCATTCTTACAAAACTTTATTCATCTTCCATACGATAAAAAAATATTAGAACAAGTAAGTATTTCTATTAAATATGAAGGATATATTAATAAAGCCTATAAAGAAGTAGAGAAAATGACAAAACTAGAATCAAAACAAATACCAGAAGATATTGACTATAATAAAATTATAAATTTAGCTAGTGAAGCACGTCAAAAACTTCTAAAAGTTCGTCCTATTTCCATTGGCCAAGCATCTCGTATAAGTGGTGTTAATCCATCAGACATAGCCGTTTTATCAGTCTATTTAAAGAAAGAGTATAACAAATGAGTGAACAAGAATTTATTAAAGAATTAAGTGAGATTGGTCTTAACCTAACAAGTGAATCAATATCGAAACTAAATCGTTATAATGACTTCTTACTAGAATACAATACCCATACTAATTTAACAGCCATTAAAACTAAAGAAGAAGTCTATCTAAAACACTTCTATGATTCTCTAACACTAACCAAAGTAGTAAACTTAGAAAGAGGAACACTCCTAGATGTAGGAACAGGTGCAGGTTTTCCAGGCCTTGTTCTAGGAATCGTTTTTCCAAATCTAGAAGTTACACTATTAGATAGTAATAATAAAAAGATAGAATTCTTAAATAAATGTATAAAACTACTAGATTTAAAAAATGTTAAAACTGTTTACGAAAGAGCAGAAAAGTATACGAGTTGCCACCGCGAAGAATATGACTATGTCACAAGTCGTGCAGTAGCAGAACTAAGAATTCTAATTGAACTAAATACTCCTGCCTTAAAAGTAAATGGTCTATTTATTGCGATGAAAGCTAATATTGACGAAGAACTATCTTCCTCACAAAATACTTTAAAAAAATTAAATTGTACAGTAGATCAAAAAATAGAATTTGACCTTCCAAATAATGCTGGCCATAGAACTATACTAACAATTAAAAAGAATTCTAAAACAGACTTAATATATCCAAGAGAATATTCTAAAATAAAAAAACATGCTTTGTTGAAGTGAACCCTGTTTAGGAGACATTAAATAAAAAGCAGTATTTTTAAAAAGAAGCAATTAGTTTTGCTTCTTATTTTTTGACTT
>CACXCK010000029.1 GCA_902766135.1 uncultured Erysipelotrichaceae bacterium | reverse complement strand
TGATTTAAATAATCAGTTTTATTATTGCTTAAAATATGATATATTATTTTTGGAGAGTGATTAGAATGAAAAAGAACGATATTATATCTATTGTAGGAATACTCCTATATGCTTTTATAATGTGGTATTTTATGTTACCGCCATTAAATTTACATAGTCCGTTATTTTGGGTATACATAATTAATATTGGCATTATTACAGCTATTGTCTTTGGTATAAACTCATTAAAGAAAATAAATGTAATTAATATGGTTTTAAAGGGTAATAAACTAAAAATAACCAATAATTTTTCTGTTAGATTATTTAGTATCATCGGAATTACAATATGTGTCTTACTAATAATCAATTTTATTAATAGCCCAATTTTTATGTCAAGTAAGTATGCTACAAGAATAAGTGTTGATGAAACGCATTCATTCACCGAAGATATTGCCCCAGTAGATTTTTCTAAAACACCACTTCTTGATAAAGATAGTAGTCAAAAACTAGGTGACCGTATTATGGGACAAGCTACTGAATGGGTTAGTCAGTTCTATGTTAGCGATTTATATACCCAAATTAATTATAATGATAGTATTGTAAGAGTTACACCTATTGAATATGCTGGCTTAATTAAGTATTTTGCTAATCACAACGAAGGCATTAAAGGATATATTAAAGTTGATTCCGTAAATGGCTCTAGCGAACTTGTCACAATAAAGCACGGTATGAAATACATGCCTAGCGCCTACTTCTTTGAAAACTTAAGAAGAAAACTAAGAATAGATTATCCAACAACAATATTTGATGAAGCAAACTTTGAAATAGATAATGACGGTAATCCATATTGGATAGTACCTACTGTCAAATATGCTGGAATTGGTCTTAGAAAAGAAATAGATGGGGCAGTAATACTAAATCCTGTAACAGGCGAATCTAAAAAATATAAATTAGAAGAAATACCATCATGGGTAGATCATGTCTATCCATCTGAACTAATTATTGAGCAAATGAATGACTGGGGCGAATTCGGTGGAGGATTCATAAATTCTATATTTGGTCAAAAGAACGTTGTTAATACCACAGAAGGCTATAACTACCTAGTAATGGATGATGATGTTTATCTATATACAGGTATTACCTCAGTATCAACCGACGAATCTAATCTTGGCTTTATTCTCTCAAATTTAAGAACTAAAGAAACACGTTATTATATAGCCCCAGGAGCAGAGGAGTATAGTGCGATGGCTTCATCTGAAGGATTGGTTCAAGAAAAAGGATATATTTCAAGTTTCCCATTATTAATAAATTTAAATGGCAAACCAACATACTTAATGAGTCTAAAAGATAATGCTGGATTAGTTAAAATGTATGCTTTCGTTGATGTCACAGACTATCAAAAAGTAGTGGTAAACGATTCATCTCTAGGTATAGAGGCTGCTGCCAAAAAATATTTAGGCGAATCTATAAGTACACATGACGAGACTAAAATAGAGCCAAAAAATATTACCGTTAATAGTATTACAAGCGCCGTCATAGATGGCAACACTTACTACTACATTACGGATGAAGAATTACTTAAATACTTTGCTTCAATAAAAATTAACAAAGAATTATTACCATTCCTAAATAAAGGAAGTAAAGTTACCATTAAAGCTTTAGATGGTGAAGTTAAAGAAATAATAAGTATCACTGCAAGATGATACTTATTTTTTCTTGTTTTTAATAAACTCTTTTAAGATTTTAGATAAAGCCCGTTTTTCGATTCTCGAAACATAACTTCTCGATATATTCATTTCTTTAGCAATCTCTTTCTGAGTTTGTTCTTTGGTATTCATAAGCCCGTATCTTTTTTTTAAAATTTCTTTTTCTCTAGGCAATAACTTATTAATAAACTTATTTACTAATTCTAAATTGTCCTTAGTTTCAATTGAGATATCCATTTCTAAAGTATTATCGGGTATTAACTCAGCTAGATTAATTTCATTACCATCTTTATCATAGCCAACGGAGTCTTGTAAACTAATTGTTTTATAAACTTCACCCTTAACTTTCCTGAAAAACATGAATATTTCATTTTGGATACATTTAGCGATGTATGTAGTAAGCTTAATATCTTTTTCTTGCTTGTAAGAATCAACGCCTTTAATAAGACCAATTGTACCTATCCCAATCAAGTCATCAGCATCATAATTAGTAGTTTCAAATCTTTTTACAATATGAGCTACTAAACGCAAATTATGTTCGATTAACTTACAACGAGCCTCATTACTACCATTAGCCATTTCTCTTAAATATTTTTCTTCTTCCTCTCTAGATAAAGGTTCCAAAAAAACCTGATTAGAATAACTTCCTGTTAGACAAAATAATTGTTGTAAAAACATCAAAAACATATTTCACTTCCTTAATAAAAGCATATTCAAAATAATAACTGTTTATTAGTAGAACATTTAGAAGCGAAAAATGTAAAGAAATGATTATGAATAATGGCTAGAATTTATAAATGTTTTTATTATTAAAAATAACATATCTATGATATACTAGAATATGAAGAAAGAAGATGCTTATATGTTAGAAAAATTTCGCCCTGATATCTATCAAAATAGTATTTATGATATTCCATATAAAAAATTAAAAAGAAGAGGTATTAAATGTCTTTTATTTGACCTAGATAATACCATTGCTTCATTAAATACATTAGAACCAGACAGCAAGTTTTTGGACTTTATCTATAAATTACAAGATGACGGATTTAAAATCATCATCTTATCTAATGCTTCCAAAGCAAGAGTAACACCATTTAAAGAACAAGCTAATATTGATAGTTCATATCACAGCATGAAACCTCTAAAAAAGAAGTACCAAAAAATTATGAAACTATATCATTATAAAGACACTGATATCGCGTGCATTGGTGACCAACTTCTTACTGATGTTTTAGGGGCCAATAGAATGGGTATTACAAGTATCTTAGTTAATCCAATTTCTAATGATGATCATATATTAACCAAAATAGCAAGATTCTTTGAAAAAAGAATATTCAAAAAATTAAAGAAAAAGGGTTTACTAGAAAAGGGGGTATATTATGACTAAACATTGCAAAGGATGTGGGATTGCTCTTCAAAATACACTAAAAGAAAAAGATGGCTACGTAAGTGACATAACAAAAGATTACTGTGAGCGTTGTTTCAAAATGACTCATTACCACGAGCTTACAAGCGCTAAAAAGAAAATTAATAATAAAAGTATTATAAGCAAGATTAAACCAAATAGTTTTGTCATATTTTGCCTTGATTTCATTAACATCAATGACGAAGTAAAAGAACTATATAAAAGCATAAAAGAGAAAAAAATCATTCTTATTATGAAAAACGATATCATACCTAAAAGTATAAAAGAATCAAAAATAATTAATTATCTAAGGAATTTTTGGCAAGTTAAAGAACCAATAATTACTACTGACAAGTATCACTATTCTTTTAGAACTGTTGAAACATACATTCCTAATATAGTAAAAAATGTTTATGTCTTAGGGCCAACTAATGTTGGTAAAAGTAGCTTTATTAATAGTTTATTAAATAGCCAAGGTCTTAACGGAAGTCTAACTGTTAGTGAGATGCCTAATACAACCTTAGACTGGATTAAAATAGAGACTAATAACTATACAATTTACGATTCAGTAGGTTTTACATACCTAAATAATTATAGCAAAGACATTATTAAAAAAAGTAATATCAAAAAAGAAATAAAACCAATTAGTATTCAAAGTCCAGATGCTGCCATTAAAATCGATAACGTAGGATTTATTAAAACAAAAAATAAATATCCAATCACCTGGTTTGGCAGTAATAATATTGAAGTAACCAAATACTATGGCGAAGTAGAATATAGTAATATAATTAGTATTCCTAAAAACACAAATGTTTTTATAAGAGGAATAGGCTTCTTTTACTTTAAAGAAGAAGAAACTATATCTATAGCAAATATTAAAGAAGATAACATCATCATTTCCTCATCATTTGTCGGAGGCACTAATGGACAAGATTAAAGTTATGAGTGAATCTCTAGCAAATAAAATAGCCGCTGGAGAAGTAGTCGAAAAATGTTCATCAATTGTCAAAGAACTATGTGAAAATAGTATTGATGCCAACGCTAAAAATATCATTATTAATTTAGAGGAAGGTGGAAAGAAACTAATTGAAGTTATTGATGATGGTGACGGAATGAGTAGAGCTGATGCCTCATTGGCCTTTATGCGTCACGCCACAAGTAAACTAACGAGAGAAGATGACCTATTTTTTATTGGTACATTAGGATTCCGTGGTGAAGCACTACCTTCTATTGCCAGTGTCTCTCGAGTAGAATTAAAAACAAGCGATAATAAAACAGGTACCCACATCATTATCTATGGAGGAAAAAAAGAATTAGAAGAGGGAAGTGACGTAAGAAAAGGAACTTCCATTAAGATAACAAACTTATTTTACAACACTCCAGCACGTCTTAAATATCTAAAAAGTGAACAAGCAGAACTATCAAACTGTGTATCATTTGTGGAAAGACTAGCCCTTTCCCATCCTGAAATATCTTTCGCATTAAATCATGACAATCACCCAGTAGTTAAAACAACCGGATCTAATGACTTACTAAAAGCCATTCACGAAGTATACGGCCTTAACATATCAAGTAAAATGTTAGAAATTAAAAATAGTAATGATGACTTCGATATCTACGGCTTCATCTGTAAACCTGAAATTCTTAAAAGTAATCGTAATCATATTATTACAATAGTAAATGATCGTATTGTAAAAAACTATGATTTATTAAAATGCATAAATGATGCCTATTATAACTATAAACCAGATACTAAATATCCAATTGTAGTTTTAAAAATTAATACCGATCCAATACTAGTAGACGTAAACATCCACCCAACTAAACAAGACATTAAAATAAGTAAAATTAATGATTTATTAGATCTTATAACTAAAACAATTAAAGATAAATTATATGAAGCGTTACTTGTTCAAGACGGAGTTTTAAGAATGGCCCCAACAAATACTGTCAAACAAGAAATAGTTGAATCAGTTATTCAAGAAGAAAGTGTTCCATACGGTCCTAGAGAACAAACTAAAATGGATTTTACTTACGAAAGCGATAATCGAAAAGATGAAACGAAAGAAAAAAGAGAAATTGAAAGATTAAAACTATATCCAATCGGGCAAATTCATAACACATTTATTATTGCTCAAAATGAATCAGGGGCATACTTAATTGATCAACATGCAGCTGCTGAAAGAATTAACTACGAAAAAATAAAAGAATCATATCAAAATAAAGAATTATTACTAACAGACTTACTAATTCCTATCACCATCGAGCTATCTTCATCAGATTTCTTAATTATTAAAGAAAACATTGACTATTTAAGTACTTTAGGAATAATAGTTGAAGAGTTTGGGCTAAATTCTATCATTATCAAAAGTCATCCAACTTGGTTTACAACAGGGCATGAAGAAGAAACCATAAGGAGCATAATAGATTTAATAATTGAAGAAAAAAAGAGTATTAAGAGGGAAACATTCGAAGAACATTTAATCCAAACAATGGCTTGTAAGATGAGTATTAAAGCCCATGATCCTTTATCATTAACGGCGATGGAAGAACTACTAGATGAACTATTTAAATGCGATAATCCATATAACTGCGCTCATGGTCGTCCATCTATAATTAAGTTTTCAAATTACGAACTTGATCGAATGTTTAAAAGAGCAATGAATTAATAGAAAGGTGATTACATGATTATATCAATAATTGGTCCCACAGGTGTTGGCAAAACAAAGTTAAGCGTTGAACTAGCTAAAAGACTTAATGGAATCATCATTAACTGTGATGCGATGCAAGTCTACAAATATCTAGATATCGGAACAGCTAAAATTAAAGAAAGTGAAAAAGAGGGCGTTCCTCATTATCTATTTGATTTTGTTGAGCCTACAGAGAACTACACAGTGTTTGACTATCAACAAGACGCAAGACGCCTAATAGAAGAAAATAAAGATAAAACAATAATCTTTGTTGGGGGAACCGGACTATATCTAAAAGCGGCTTTGTACGATTATCAATTTCAAGAGCTAAATGATACTAACTACGATAAGTATTCAAACGAAGAATTATACGAGTTAGTCTGCCAAATAAACAAAGAAACGGATATACATATCAATAATCGTAAAAGAATGATTGCCTATTTAAAAAGAGGAGGTATTACCCCTAAATCAAAAGAATTATATAAATCTTTATATATTGGCTTAACAACTGAAAGACAAAATTTATATAAAATCATTGACGACCGCGTTCTTAAAATGTTTGAGAATGGTTTAGAAGAAGAGGTAAGAAAATTATATGACAAAGGCGTTCACTCTAAAGCTTTGGAAACGGCAATTGGCTACAAAGAGTTATACGAATACTTTTCTGGTACCATAACTAAAGAAGAAGCTATTGAAAAAATTCAAAAGAACTCAAGACATTATGCCAAAAGACAATACACTTTCTTTAACCATCAACTACCAGTTAAATGGTTTAATGTTAACTATAATAATTTTAAAGAAACAATAAATGAAGTATATGAATATGTTGAAAATAATAAAAGCACTCTATCCTTGAAGTGAACCCTGTTTAGGAGACATTAAATAAAAAGCAGTATTTTTAAAAAGAAGCAATTAGTTTTGCTTCTTATTTTTTGACTT
>CACXCK010000028.1 GCA_902766135.1 uncultured Erysipelotrichaceae bacterium | reverse complement strand
GGAGATAGCGAAGTGGTCAAACGCGGCAGACTGTAAATCTGTTCCTTCGGGTTCCATGGTTCAAATCCATGTCTCCCCACCATTTTTTAAACTGAGTGTAATCGATATTAATTATCGATTTTTTTGTTATTTATGATTTTTTATTTCATATATATTTATTATGAATAATAATATAGTTTATTTGCTTAGCCATTCTTTTGGCTCTAGTTCATCTGAGTTTAGTTCTATAGCCCAGTATTTATACGCATCTTTTGTAGTTAATGATGTATATTTGAAGGGGATATTTAGGAATGTTGCGATAGAAGAAATGGATCATTTAGATTCTCTTGGAAAGTTAATTTGTAAGTATGGAAAAAGGCCTATTTATGGTGAATATTTATATCAATATATTAGTTATTGGAATGGTAATAATGTTTATTATGATACAGATTTAAAATCAATATTTTCTATATGTATTGAAATGGAAAAGAAAGCTATTTATGATTATCATATGATCTTATCTTTGGTTAGTGATGACTATGTTAAAGTGGTTATTGAGAATATTTTAAAAAGTGAATATAGGCATTTAAAATTATGGCAAGATTTAAGGAAAAAATATTGTCTAGAAGTGTCTTAATAATTGACTCTTAGGGAGTCTTTTTTTATACTTAATTTGTGATGTATATGAAAAGTATCTTAAAATATAGTAAGGGAAAAGGTAATACCTATATAGTGCATTTAAATGATGATGATGTTACTTTGTATGACGACTTAATTATTAAATATGAACTTATGCTTAAGCGAGAAATAGATGAGAAAGAGCTAGATTTAATAAAGAAGGAACAATATCAGTTAGAAAGTTATTATGTTGCTTTAAAGTTTCTTAATGTAAAGATGCGAAGTGAGAAAGAAGTAACTGAATATTTAAGAAGGAAAGAATATACTCGTGAAGTAATTAATGAAGCCATTTCTAAGTTGCGAAAGCAGGGGTATTTAAATGATATTCTATATGGTAAGAGTTTTACACATGACGAATTTGTTCTTACGCCTAGTGGACCTTTCAAAGTCAGAAAAAAATTAGGAAGCATTGGTTTATCTGAGGCAGAAATAGATGGGATATTAAGTAGTATTCAGGAAGATGAATGGCTTAGCAAATTAGATAAACTAATGAAAAAAAAGTTGAATACTTATCGACATGATAGTGTAAGTTCCGTTAAAATGAAGATGCAAAAATACTTTTTTAATTTGGGGTATCCTTATGAGATGATTAGCTTGGTGATGGAAAATATAGAGTTTAGGGAAGATGAAGATGTTATCATTAAAGAAATTACTAAGCTAAAGAAAAGATTGGAAAGGCGTTTTAGTGGGGTTGAACTTGAAAGACAAATAAAGAGTAAAATGTATCAAAAGGGATTTTCCCTTGACAAAATCGATGATGCAATATGTAAAGCTTTTGAAAACTAATTATTTTTATTATGTAAATGTGATATAATAGAAAAAGAAACTTGGAGGGTATGATGGAAAGAAAACATATTATAATGTGTGTTGGCCTTATTATGTTGGCTATGATATTACTTATTACTACTGGTTGTGGAAATAAAGATTTAACAAACGGAAGTATTGAGGGTTATACTTTTAAGGAAACTGAAGAAGAGACTAATTATGTCAAGCTTGTTACTGATGAGGATGAAGTTGTGTTAATTGAGTTGTATCCTGATATTGCGCCTATTACTGTAAAGAACTTTCAAGGACTTGTAAAGAATAAGTATTATGATGGCTTAATATTTCACCGGGTTATTAAGGATTTTATGATTCAAACTGGTGATCCGACTGGAACTGGATATGGAGGGTCTGAAGAAAAAATTAAGGGTGAATTTTCTTCTAATGGTGTTAAAAATAGTCTTAAACATGAGCATGGTGTGATATCAATGGCAAGACAAAGTAATGATATGGACAGCGCTTCTAGTCAGATATTTATTTGCGCAAGTGATAATGTAGAATTCTTGGACGGTGATTATGCGGCATTTGGAAGAGTAATTGCTGGGTATCAAGCTGTTGATAGAATTTCTAAAGTAGAAACTGATAGTAATGATAAACCAGTGGTTAATGAAACTATTCAGAGTATTCGTTTTGTTGAGGTAAGTAAAGATGAATAAAGAAGAATTGAAATCTTATTCATTCTTATTGCAATATCGAAAACTAGAAAAATTATTAAGTAGTGAAGCAGATGAGCTTTCAAAAGAAAGAATTAAGTTACAGTTAAATATTATTAAAAAAAGAATTATACCTGCCGCTTATGATATTGAACGCAATGTGAAGTATTGGGAAGATAAAATTCAAGAATTAAAAGCTATGCGAGAAATTTCAGAAGCTCAAAGGGGAGAGATTAGAGACGAGATTAAAAAATGTGAAAAAGAAATATTTAATTTGACTCATGTAGGTAGATAAGCATTTGACTTTTTAAGGTCTTTTATATAGAATATAGACATTCGAGAGGAGTAAGGTGTATTAATGACTAGAGAAGAATATGCGAGTATGTTATTTCCAAATTGTAAACATGATCGTGCTTATTATGAAAAGAAGTATAAAAGAAGAGAATTACCAGAAGGGGCTTTTGTAACGCGTATTGGGCCATCCCCAACAGGATTTGTGCATATTGGGACACTTTTTCAATCTGTAATAGCTACAAAGCTTGCTAGTCAAAGTGGTGGTGTTTCTTATGTTAGAATTGAGGATACTGATCAAAAAAGAGAAATTGAAAATGGTAAAGAAGCTATTTTAAAAGCTGTTAGTGATTATGATATGCCATTTAATGAAGGTCCTATTATTGGAGGCGATTATGCGCCTTATGTTCAAAGCGAAAGAGTGGATATATACCAAGCTTTTGCTAAAGATTTAATTATTCGGGATTTAGCATATCCATCTTTTATAACAGAAGAAGAACTTGCTAAGTTAACTGATGAACAAGCAAGACTTAAACAAAGAATTGGTTATTTTGGTAAATGGGCCGCTAAAGAAAGAGCTTATACCATGGAAGAAGTCATGGAAAAAGTTAATAATGGAGAATCATATACTATAAGACTAAAGAGTCAAGGTGACTTTGAAAATAAGGTATTTATTGATGATGCTATTAAGGGAAGAATTGAATTTCCTGAAAATGATATGGATTCAGTTATTATAAAAAGTAATGGTATTCCTCCTTATCATTTTGCTCATCCAGTTGATGATTATTTAATGGGTACAACAGTAGTTATTCGTGGGGAAGAATGGCTTTCTTCTGTTCCTTTACATTTAGAGATATTTAAAGCTTTAGGAATAGAACCTATTAAATATGCGCATACATCTAGTATTCAAAAAGAAGAAGATGGAAAAAGAAGAAAAATTAGTAAAAGAAAAGATCCAGAAGCTAATGTTGAATATTATACGAAGATGGGTATTCCTAAGGAAGCGGTTAAGGTATACTTACTAACACTAGCTAATTCTAATTTTGAGGAATGGTATTTGGCAAACCCTGGTGTTTCAACTGATGAATTTAAGATGACTTTTGAAAAAATGAGTGGTTCTGGGGCATTATTTGATACGGAAAAATTAAATAATATTGCTAAGACATTCTTATCAACAGTAAGTGCTGAAGATTTATATGAAAGAATCCTTAATTGGGCTCGTGTATATGATGAATCGTTTGCGAGTATTTTAGATAGTAATCGTGATAAAGCAATATCTTTCTTGGATATTGAAAGACATGGTAATAAACCTCGTAAAGATATCGGAATGTATAGTGAGGCCAGAGACACTATGATGTATATGTTTGAAAGTCCAGAAAAATATGATTGGCAAAAAATAACTGATAAAAATGAAATAGCAAGTATTTTAAAAACATATATGGATAAGTATTATGATGATACAGATAATGATGCATGGTTTAGTAAGGTCAAAGAAATGTGTGATGAACTAGGTTATGCTTCAGATATGAAAGCTTATAAGAAGAATCCAGAAGAATTTAAAGGTAGTGTAGCGGATGTATCAACTGTTATAAGGGTTGGTATTACGGGAAGTTCTAGAACTCCTAATTTATTTGATATTATTAAAATACTAGGACGCGACGAGGTAGAAAAGAGAATTAATAAATTATTATAAAAGTATTTGAATACCACATGAAAGTGTGGTATTCTTTTTTATAGAATAGAGGTATTGTAAAATGCAGAATAAAAAGCAAGCTTTATCACTTTTAATAATAAGTATTTTAGTACTTACAATAGGCTTAACTTATGCTTATTATATGGCACAAGTACAAGGAACTGGTAATACGAATGCCGAAGCTAGTGCTCGTACAGCAACTTTAGGTGAAGTAGAATTTTACGGGGAGGATACTTTTGATACAACAAATATAGGAAGAGATATCTATCCAGGATTCATTGGCGTTCAAAAGTTTACAATTGGGCCTTATAGTGATGGACATGGCGTATATGAAATAGACTTACAAGCAGATGTTCCAGTGGCATTTAATAATGACATAAAACTAACTATATATAAAACAAGTGATAGTGATACAAACAGTATTGATAGTGAGGAAGGATCTTTAACAGTTTCAAATAACCGATATGTAAAACAAGATAATTTACTAATAACTGGTAGTCTTACAAAGGTGTATGAAGGACCTTTAAAAAATACTGATGAAACTGTACTAGAACAAGTAGAATTTAATATAGATGGAGCTGAATTTGAAACACCTGATACAACACCAGACGGGTTCTACACATAT
>CACXCK010000027.1 GCA_902766135.1 uncultured Erysipelotrichaceae bacterium | reverse complement strand
TAGTTCAGGTAGTTATTGTAATGACACAGTAAATAGAACAACAACTTGGGAAGGATATGTAGGACTTATGTACCCAAGTGACTATGGATATGCCGTAGGAGGAGAAGCAAGAACAAATTGTCTTGCAAATACCAATCTTTATAATTATAATGACAACAATTGTTATAGCAACGACTGGTTATATAAAACTTCAACATATCAATGGACAATGTCGCCGTATGCACTTTCCTCGTATGCCCCTGCCGTGTTCGGTGTGTCTTCGGCTGGGTACCTTACTGATGCCGGTGCGCACTATGCTTATTCTGCTCGGCCGGCCTTGTTTCTGATATCTGATATCGAAATTTCAGGAGGGAATGGAAGCACAACTAATCCATATACTTTAAGTCTAGAATAGTATAAAAATGGAGTTATTTGAAAGTTGGTAGTTATGAATAAGATAGTTAAATTTGCTAGTGTTTTTGTAATTATTGTAGTTATTATAATATTGGTTTCTTTTAATATTAATAAAGGAAGCGAAGAGGTTAGAAATATGGGTGGTAGTGAAAGTATTATGAAAGTAGTAATTAATGATAAAGAATATGATGTTAGATATGAAGATAATGAAACTAGTAGAGAGTTTATGAAGTTATTACCTAGTGAATATGAGATGACAGAACTTAATGGGAATGAAAAATATGTTTATTTAGATAAGGAATTACCGGTTAATTATAATAGTAGTAAGGATATAAAAGAGGGAGATATTATGTTATATCAAAGTGATTGTTTAGTTATCTTTTATAAATCTTTTAGAACTTCTTATAATTATACGAAAATAGGGCATATTGATAATTTAGAAGAACTTAGTGGAGATAATATAATAGTTAGATTTAATAAATAGACTTGTAAGTTTTTGCTTACAAGTTTTTTTTAAATTTGTTAAAATTTAATTATATGGACAGTTTGGAGGGTTTATGATGTTTAATGTTAATGATTATTTAGTATATAAAAGGGATGTATGTCAGGTAAAAGGAATTAAAGAGATAAATAATGAGAAGTACTATGCTTTGATGCCTTTAAGGGATAAATCTTTAAGTATATTAGTACCTACTAATAATAAAATGGGATATATTAGAAAGATAATTAGTAAGGAAGAGGCAGAAGAGTTAATAAATAGTATTTTAGATGTAGATGTGTTAGATAATATGGATGATAAGTATATTGATAAGACGTATAAGGAATTAATTAATAATGGTAATTTGAAGGATTTAATTAGGATTATTAAGACTGCTTATTTAAGAAATGAGAATAGATTAAAAAGTAATAAGAAGGTAAGTGATAAAGATAAGTCTTATTTTGATATGGCAGAAGAGTATTTGTATACTGAGATGTCTATAGCATTGGGAAAGAGTTATGAAGATACTAAAAATTATGTTATTAGTTCGGTAGACAAGTTAGTTAGGTAATTAAGATATTCTTCTTTTTTTAGATGTATGATATACTACTTGTGGACGGTGTTAATATGAAAAATAATAGAGAAAAGATAGTTATTAAAACTAGTATAATTAGTATACTAGCAAATGCTTTTTTAGCGGGGTTTAAAGCATTTGTAGGAATGTTATCTAATTCAATTGCGATTATATTGGATGCTGTAAATAATTTGAGCGATACATTATCTAGTATTATAACTATTGTCGGAACTAAGTTAGCAGGTGCAGCCCCTGATAAAAACCATCCTTATGGATATGGAAGAATTGAGTATATGACTTCACTTGTTGTATCAGCAATTGTTTTGTATGCTGGTATAACATCTTTGGTTGAATCAGTTAAGAAAATTATTAATCCTATAGATGTAGATTATAGTACAGTTACACTTGTTATTTTAGTTTCAGCTATAGTAGTTAAGTTTATACTTGGTATGTATGTAAAAAAAGTTGGTAAAAAAATTAATTCTGATTCTTTAGTGGCAAGTGGTTCTGATGCTTTTAATGATGCTATTTTATCTATGTCGGTTCTTTTTTCAGCTGTAATTTATTTATTATTTAATATTAGTATAGAAGCTTATGTAGGGGTACTACTTTCTTTGTTTATTATTAAATCTGGATATGAACTTATTAAAGAGTCAGTAGATAATATGCTTGGAACAAGAATAGAAAGTGATTTAGCTAGAAAAATAAAAAAGGAAATATTAAAAGAGGAAGAAGTTAAAGGAGTTTTTGATTTAGTTTTAAATGATTATGGGCCTGATAAGTATTTGGGATCTGTTCATGTTGAGGTAAGAGATACGTTAAGTGTTTCAGAGTTGGATGGGATATCTAGAAGAATAACGAGAACTATTATGCAAAAATATGGAGTTATTCTTCATACAATTGGGGTATATTCTATTAATACTAGTGATGAGAGAGTTATTAATACTCAGAATGATATTCATAAGATTGTTTTTTCACATGATAATATTTTACAGATGCATGGATTTTATCTTGATGAAGAAGAGAAAACGATTAGTTTTGATATTATAATTGATTTTAAGGAGAAAAGTCCAGAAGAGTTATATAAAAAAATATATGATGAAGTTAGAAAAAAATATAAAGATTATAAATTAGTTATAACTTTAGATATAGATATTAGTGATTAAAAAGATAGTAATATATTTAATGTTTTATGTTATAATGAATGTATAGGAGGGCAGATATGGATATTATTTCAATTATAATTTCTTTGGCACTTGGAGGTGTAGCTGGTTGGCTTGCCGGATTTTTAATGGGTGCTAAGGGTGGTTTAATAAGAAATATTATTGTTGGTGTAATTGGTGGCTTCTTAGGTGGCTTTATATTTAATATTCTAGGTATTTCTTTTGCCGGATACTTAGGTGTAGTTATTCAGTCTTTAGTAGGAGCATGTGCTTTAATATTTGTTTGTAGATTACTTTTAGGTAAATAATGGGCTAGTTTAATCTAGTCTTTTTTTAAAAAAGTAGGTGATAAAATGAAGGTAGTAGTATTAGGTGGGGGTACTGGTGCGTCGACGCTTATTCGGGGATTAAAGTTATTTCCAATAGACATAACAGCTGTTATATCGGTCGCAGATGATGGAAGAAGTACAGGTAAGTTAAGAGAAGAATTTCACACCATTGCGGTTGGTGATATAAGGCAAGTTATTACAGCTCTTTCGGATACGGAGCCCCTTTTTGAAAAGTTAATGAATTACCGGTTTAAGACCTCTTCTGATTTAAATGGACATCCAGTAGGTAATTTACTTTTAACAGCTTTAATAAATATTAATGGGGATATGTCTTCGGGGATAGAATCTTTATCTAAAGTATTTAATCTTAAGGGAAGGGTACTTCCTTTAACAGAAGAGTCTGTTACATTAAAAGCTAGAATGAATGATAACCAAGTTGTAATTGGTGAACATAATATTACAGAATCTAGAGGCATTATTAAAAGAATAAGTTATACTAATAAAGTTCATACTAATCCTTTGGTACTTGATGCAATTTCTGATACAGATTTAATTATTTTTTCAATGGGAAGTCTATATACTTCATTAATACCTAATTTGATACCTAATGATATAAAGAAAGCAATTAGTATGTCTAAGGCCAAAATTATGTATGTATGTAATATGATGAGTCAACCTGGAGAAACTGATAATTTTAAAGCATCGGATCATGTTAAAGTTATTAATAGTTATTTAAAACGTAATGTGGATATTATAGTTGTAAATGATGGAGAGATAGATAGCAATATCATTGAGAAGTATAAAAGTGAAGAACAAAAGGATAGAGTTCTATTTGATAAAGATAATTTAGAAAAGCTAAATCTTAAAATAATTCATAATAATTATGTTGATACATCAAATGGCGTAATAAGGCATAAGGTTGATCGATTATCACTAGACATATATGGATATATGATAGATAATATTAGATAGTTTTTAAGGAGAAAGTATTATGATTAGTATTAAAAATGTGGTAAAAAAATATGGGGAAAAGAAAGCATTGGATAATGTATCATTTGATGTTTTGGATGGTGATATATTTGCTTTTATAGGGCATAATGGAGCTGGTAAAACAACGCTTATTAAAGCAATGGTTGGTATTCATGACTTTGATGATGGAGATATTTTAATAGATGGCATGAGTATTAAAGATAAGCCTCTTGAGTGTAAAAAAATAATGGCTTTTGTTCCTGATAATCCAGAAACTTATGAAAATATGAAGGCT
>CACXCK010000026.1 GCA_902766135.1 uncultured Erysipelotrichaceae bacterium | reverse complement strand
TTTGCTACCAAAACTCCATCATCTCATAAATACAAAAATCAGATAATAGCAAGAGCCCTAATGAACATCATCTATAGTTCAATGACAATTGAAAAAAAACGTGACAGCCTATTTAATCTATTAAGTATCTGTCATACTCCAGAATTAAATTCAGATATTGAAATCCAAGGTGTTGGGTACACAAGAAGCTTCCATGAATGCTTTCAAATAGATTCCAAAGGACAATTTAGTGAAACAGTCATCGCCATTGAATACATTACATCTTTCTTGCAAGAAAATTTAGAATTAGAAGAAGTAGAAGATGCTGTATTCACATTAAATGATTACTATAATGCTCTAGAATTTTCAATGATTAGTGATGGCTTCCAAAATAATAGTGAACTAAATAATGATGCTCAATTACTAAAGGTTCGTCTTTATTCATTAATTCATAGCTTTGTAGGTAACTTATTCACTGGCACTAAGCATTATACACCGGGTGAATTCATTTCTGAATTAGTAACACTTAAAGGCGAGAAAGCACAAATAATAAATATAAACTTAGAAGGTATAGATGACAATATTTCAAAAGCCATAGTTAAGATTTATTCACGTTTGATATTTGATTTTGCTAAGGATAACGCAAGTATTGGTACCGTACCATTTCACTTATTTCTAGAAGAAGCCCATCGTTATGTTCAAAAAGACATTGATGTCTTCTTAATTGGCTATAATATCTTTGAACGTATTGCTAAAGAAGGTCGTAAATATGGTGTCATGCTAGATATTATAAGTCAACGACCAGTTGAAATAAGTGATACCGTCGTATCACAATGTTCAAACTTCTTAATATTCAAAATGACCCACCCAATGGATGTTAAATATATAGAAGAAATGATTCCTAATATCAGTGAAGATGTTATTCAAAAAATGAAAAGTCTTCAACCAGGTACATGTGTAGCCTTTGGTTCAGCATTTAAAATACCAATGATTGTTAGACTCGAGATGCCTAATCCATCGCCATACTCATCAAGTTGTGATGTAACATCTTACTGGAACAGTGACGAATTAACAAATAAAGTTTTGAAACTTGATGGATATACAGAAAAACATGATACAGTTCAGGATAAACCTGCGATAAACCCGGATATTTCAAGTACCACCAACCGCTTTTTTAGTCAAAACAACTAGACTCCTCGGGAGTCTTTTTTTGTGTCTTTAAAACACTCAAAGAACTCTTTGTCTCATTCCACCAGATAAATCTTTTGGGTATTTACCTTTAAATTCTTCAAGATGAAATTTTTGAAATAGAAAAGAAACATAATTAAGGTTTTCACTATTATCCATCTTTTTGATCTTTAACCCTAATATAGCATTATCCCAAACTGTTAACCATGGCAGTAAAGCATCCTGCTGTAACATATAACCAATACTGTGTTCATTATTATTGTACAAAACACTACCAGTAGTAGGGGAATCTAAACTGGCCAAGATATTTAAAATAGTACTTTTTCCACATCCGGAAGGCCCAACAATAGACATAATTTCTCCTTTTTTTAAAGAAAAAGATACTTCATCTATACTAACTATATCTTCGTACTTTTTACAAAGTTTATTAACCACTAAAACTGAATCACTCATAATTAAGTATTATATCTTCATAAGCTACTTTTTTATCTAATAATCCATTTTGAATCAAGAACTCTTCCAAATTATTTAGTAAATCCTCTGATATAAAAGTGTCTCTAACCCATGAGTCTGCTTCCTTGTAATTCTTAATATATATTGCTAAATCATTTATATCAGTATCTTTAAATTGTGGTAGTATAACCATTGCTATATCTTCCGCAGAATGCTCATAAACATAATCTAGGCCTTTTTGCATTGCCTTGCAAAATTTTTTGATTAATTGTTTATTATTAAGAAAAGTACTTTTTTTAGTATAAAAAACAGTATAGGGCATCTCTAAAGACTTTGTACCAATACTATCTAATACATATCCATAGCCTTCCTCTTGAATCATCGTAGCATTAGGTTCAAATAAATTAACGAAATCTCCAACACCAGAAATAAAAGCCCCAGATAAAGAAGCGTAATCTATAGAATAGTTAATATTTACTTTATCTTTATCTATTCCTTGATTTTCTAGAGCCTTCAAAAAGTTTAAAGCGGGCATTCCTCCCTTACGACCAACCAAAACTTCTTTACCAATTAAATCTTGCCACTTAAAGTCTTTATCTCTTCCTACAATGAACTGTCCATCTCTTTTAGTAAGTCCACTAAAGGGAACCAAATAGTCATCGCTACCATTTTGATATACGTAAAGTGCACTTTCAGCACCAGCAAGTCCAATTAAAACATCTCCTGATAAAACAGCTGCCGACACCTTATCAGCACCAGGGGTAAGCAAAAGTTCAATATCTAATCCTTCTTCTTTAAAATACCCTTGTTCCAAGGCAACATAAAAAGGAGCATAGAAGGGACTATGTGTTACTTCTGAAACCTTTATTTTATTATTTTTACGTGGAATAAGTATTAGGATTATAATTAAAATAAGAATAGCCACTACTGTAATAATTATTTTTTTCATATTACCATTCCTTTCCAAGAATAGTATATGGAAGAACTCCCTTTTTGCTTGGGCACTTGACAAGTATTAAGAGTTTTAAGTATTTACAAACAAAATTAGATTTGCTATAATAATTTATAGAATAAAAGGAGTGTTGATACACATGGCAGTGAATACGGACGTCTTACTAGATAAATTATATAATCTTCGCAGTTCTGATAGTGAAATCCTAAAAGAAATGGACAGTCAAAAAGAAGCAGCTGAGCAAACTAAAGAACGTACTACAGAAGAGAAATCAAAGCTTCAATCAGAAATAGCTAAATTAAAAAGACAAAGAGAAGAATTAGAAGCTCAAGGAGAAGAATTAAAAAAGGTATTACAAGGAATTAATCGTAAAGATTATGACACTGTTTTGTCACGTTTGGAAATAGATTTCAATCCATCAGATATACTAGACAAAATCGAAAAAAATCTTCCTAAAACAATTGAAAAAGTTGAAAAAGATACTAAAGCTTCAGAAGCAGAACTAGTAAGTGTTGAAGAAGAAATGAACACAGCAATTACAACTATTGAAGAAATAGGATTGAGAAAAGATGCTGCCCTTGCTAATCAAGCAAAGTTAAATGAATACTTTGAAATGGCTCTAAAAGGACATATCAATATCACTAGAGATTCAATAACTTCATTACTACAAGAATTTGGCTTTGATGAAACAGAACAAAGAGAAACAGCAAAATTATTAATGTTTCCGGAAGATGCTTTATTTGCCTACGATGAGAATCTAAAACATTACAAGAAAAAGAAAAATGATGTTGAAGATGAAGTAGAAGAACCAAAAGTTATAGAGAATGTAAAAACAGAAAAAAATGAAGCAAAAGAAGAAGTAGAACCAGAAATTGAAGAAGAAAAAGAAGTTGAAGCAGTAATCGAACCAGTCATTAAAGAAGATGAAGAAAACGAAATTAATATTAAAACAGATGAAGAAGAAACAAATAAAGAAAGTAGAAAAGAAGATGTAATAGATTTCTTATCTGCTAACAACATTGATTATTTAGATTATACTGCTGATGAAATAGAAGATTTAATTGCTAATTTTGATGCTAAAGTAGTTCAAGAAAACATTGATTACATGAAAGAACATCAATTAGATATGGATATATTCGTAAACCACATGAAAATGATGTATGATAAAGAACTTCAAAGTAAAATGGAATTGCTACTTAGCGTTGGTAAAGAAACACTAGATATTTACTTAAATCCAAGTGTGCTAGCTAAATATACTTTCGATGAATTAAATAAATCAATTGAAACAATGAAGTCTAATGGTATGAATCCAAAAGAAATACCACTTATGGCTTATTAGGAGGGTTATATGGATTATAAAAAATATTATGAAGAAGCATATCAAAAGGCAAGTAAAACAACTCAATTGTTTATAGATATGGAAATGATGGCCTTATATAGCAGGTCAAAAATAAAACCAAAAGACGTAAAAGAAACTATTGGCAGACTTCTAGAAAAGGATAATTCAAAAGATTTACGTGAAGTGGCTTTAGCAGCCATAAAAGAACTAGAAAGACAAAAAAAATTAGAATCAGATGGTAAACAAGAAGAAGTAATACCTATGGATATATCTTGGAAACAAGGCGATGATTCGGCTAAAATGGTAGAAGATTTTATTGAAGAAACAGAAAAGAGAGGCAGATAATGAGATACCTAGAAAGCTTTGGGTTTCCTAAAGAAAAAATAGATGAACTCGAAGAAAAACTTCCTGATGTTATGTTAAACGCTTTTAACGAAGCATATAAACTCGTAAGTGCTAATATAAAATTTCTAAATGATTTAGGAGTTAAAAATACAGCTGATATCTTCTTTAATTTTTACGAATTATTCTTACTTGATCACAGTAACTTTAAAGCTATATTTGAAAAATATGATAAGGATGATTTAATCGAAAAACTAGCAAAGAATGTTGCTATTGTTGAATATTTATAAGGCAAATTATGCCTTTTTTTAGAAGTAAGGAGTATTATTTATGAACGAACAAAATAATAATGAAAATATATTTGAATCAACAAACTTAGAGAGTAGCCAAAATGTTCAAAATCCAGTTGAAACAATTAGTACGGGACTAACAAGTGAACAAATGAGCAATGTTGTAGACTCTAATACAACATTAACAAGTACTAATGAAGAAAAACCAAAGAAAAAAAGTAAAAAGTTGATAGTCTTAATACCAATAGTTATCCTAATTGCATTCTGCCTTATTGGCTATGAACTATTTTATGTAAGAGATAGTAAAAGAGTTATTACATCATCAATTACCAAGGTGTTTGAAATGGCCGAAAAAAGCCTCACTGATTTAGACAAAAAGATGATTGACTATAACCCTAGTGAAGATACGGTAGATGCCAAAACGACAATCAAATTTACCACTGATTATGAAGCCTTAAAAAGCCTTAGTAATGTTACTTTTAGTGGAGAAGTTGCAATAAATCCCAAAGATAACAAATTATTTTTTGAACTAAATGCATCTGAGCCTAACAAAGATATTATAAATGGCCAAGCTTATATTGAAAAAAATAGAATCACATTTAATTCCAATGTTTTAAATAATCCATATTATCTTGAAGGTGATAAAGAATTAGATTTATCTGAAGTAAGCGAAGAACTAAAAAGCCTATTAGAAGTTAAATTATTAGATTACAACACGATAATTAAAAACGTTAAGAATAGTATCATTAACTCAATAAATAAGGATAAAATAACAAATAAAACAGCTAAAAAAGCAATTAATGGCAAAGAAGAAAATGTCCTAATCCATACATATACAATTGATGCTGAAGAATCTAGAAACATCATGAGTAATGTTTTAGAAAACCTAACAAGTGAAGAGACGCTAAGTGTGTTAGAAAAAGTATTTGATAAAGATTCCAAAGAAATAAAAGAATACCTAGATACTTTGCAAAAAGAATTAAAAGATGC
>CACXCK010000025.1 GCA_902766135.1 uncultured Erysipelotrichaceae bacterium | reverse complement strand
TGATATAAGTAAAAGAATAATTCGAATGATTGGTAAACCTAAAGATAGATTGGAAGAGGATCCTATTCGTATTTTAAGAGCTATTAGGTTTTCTTGTGTTTATCATATGAAGTTTGATAGTTCTTTGTATAGAGCTATCGAAAGTAAAAAAAACTTACTTAAAGATGTTTCAGCTCCTTTAATAAAGAGAGAGTTAGATGCCATATTATTAGCTAATGGTTTTCCGCTTTTAAAGAAAATGGGCTTACTTGGTGTACTTGGTATACAGAATAAAAAAATTGTTTATGTTGAAGATATTTCAGGCTTGTGGGCCCAGATTAAAACAGATCGTGAGTATATTATTCCAAAAGAATTAAAATATCGTCAAAAAAGGATTAACAATATTTTAAAATGTGGTACAATTAAGATGTTCGACTTGTATCAGTACGGCTATTATGAGTGTCGTGTTGCAGCGTCGATTATGCATTTTCCATTTAAAAAACTAGCTTATATGAATTCTATTTTACCTATCAATAGTCGTAAGGATATTGTTCTTAGTTCTGAAGAAATTAAAAAAATTAGTGAGAAAAGTTCTAGAGAATTAGGAGAGTTGATTGATAAAATCGAATATCATATAGTGATGGGTGATTTGTTAAATAAAAGGGAAGATATTATTAAATTTATTAGAAGTGAAAGGTAGTGATTTTTATGCCAAATATTGAATTTTTAACAGAGCAAAGATTTACTCTTTCTTCTCATTTAATTCAAGTGGCGTTAAAACATAACCTATCATTGGAAGAATTTTTACTTCTTTTATATTTTGAAGATACAATGGATAAAACATTTGATATAGAACGTATTTGTGAAGTGTTATCAATGGGTGAGGAAGCTTGTTTAGAAGCATTTAATCATTTATTAACTCTTAATTTAATAACGTTAGAGACTTATAAAGATAAGACTAATAAACAATGTGATAGAATAAGTTTAGAACCGTTTTATAAAGAATTATTTCTTGATAATGAAAAGAAAAAAGAAAAGGAAACTAAAGTAAATATATTTGATTTATTTCAAGAAGAATTGGGTCGAAAACTATCACCGATGGAATATGAAATAATTAATCAATGGCTTATTCATGGGTATTCTGAAGAATTAATATGTGGGGCTTTAAAAGAAGCTGTTTATAATGGGGTTTCTAGTTTAAGATATATTGACAGAGTGTTATTTGAATGGAATAAAAAAGGGTATCATTCTATGGATGAAGTTTTAGAAGATATGAAAAGTAATAAGAAAGTGAAAAATCCTAATTTAGAGATTTTTGAGTATAATTGGCTAGAAGATGAAGGTTGAATTTTTACTTAGTTATTTAGATGAGTTATATCCTTTTGCTTCTTGTGAACTAAATTATACAAAAGATTATGAACTATTAATTGCCACTGTTTTAAGTGCCCAGTGTACTGATAGACGGGTTAATATGGTTACTAAAGAATTATGGGCTCATTATGATATAAATTCTCTTTCTAAGGCTTCTTCTAAAGATATAGAAAAAATTATTCATTCGCTTGGAAATAGTCATAAAAAAGCTAATTATATTATAGATATTGCTAAACGTTTGGTTAATGAGTGTGATGGTAAAGTTATTAATAATCGTGAATATTTAGAAAGTTTACCTGGTGTTGGGAGAAAAACTTGTAATGTTGTTCTTTCTAATTTGTTTAATGTAGAGGCAATTGCTGTTGATACGCATGTTGAAAGAGTTTCTAAAAGGTTAAAACTTGCATATATGAAAGATGATGTTTATACGGTTGAGAGAAAGCTCATGAAAAAATTTCCAAAGAGTAGGTGGAGTAAGTTACATCATCAGATGGTTTTGTTTGGTAGGTATAATTGTAAAGCTGTTAAGCCTCTTTGTCTTGATTGTAAATTGAAAAGCTATTGTAGGTATTATAAAAGCATGTAGGTGTTGAAATGCACCCCTTAGAGTAGACATCAATAAAAAAGCAGTTTGATAAAAGTGCTATAATACACTTCCGAAAGGAGGTGTATTTTT
>CACXCK010000024.1 GCA_902766135.1 uncultured Erysipelotrichaceae bacterium | reverse complement strand
AGAATTTTATTTATTCTATGGAATAAGACTGTGGTCATGGGTTTCATAGTAGAATTCTTATAAAATTAACAATCAAGCAGATGAAAGTGTAATGAACGGGGAAAATGTTGATATTACTAAAGTATCTGCAATAGCTTTTGATCCATATACGCACGGGTACTATAAAGTTACAGAAAGAGTTGGAAATGCTTTTAAGGATGGTTTAGAATTAAAATAAACAGAATATTAAGAATATCATTATGATAGATTATGACTAAAAAGCATCAATTATAATGGCTGTTATTGATGCTATAGCTATGTGTTTTTTATATGTTTCTAAAAAAACAGAGAAGACATATTTATAAATTAGAAAGATTTTTAAATTCTGTATTAGATAAATGTTTTTTGCAAATTAATTATTCTTTTTTTGGTAAGTTTGAACAGTTGTAAAATATTACAACTGTTTTATAATGTTTCTGGTATTAATTCGTTAATATAGGATAATAGTTCTTCCTTATTGTATTTTTCTTTGTGTGTTAACCAAGATATTCCTATATTTAATAATCCAGCAGAATAAAATTTTACAATTATATCTAGTGGCAAATTTGATTTTTTTATGTCATCATTATTTTTAAGTTTATCTCGGACATCTCGTTCTATGACATCAATTAAGAAATCAATTAAAATACCATTTCTATTATTGGAGAGAATAGCACTATATATTTCTCTATTATCATCAATATGATTAATTAGAATGTTTAGCAAAGCCATGAAATATTTTTTGGAAAAATTAGTATTTTCATTATCTTCTAATTTTTCTAATAGAGATATTTTTTGCTCTTCAAATAATGCTACTAGCAATTCGTATTTATCTTCATAATGAGCATAAAAAGTTGAACGATTTATAAGGGCTTCTTCGCATATGTCTGATATTTTTATTTTTTCGAAGTTTTTCTTTTTCATTAGTTTAAGTAATGCGTCAAATAGGATTTTATTAGTTTTGATAATTCTTAAATCAGTTTTTTCTTTCATTTGAACACCTCAGACTTAATTATAGTTTTTAAACGGCAAAAAGTCAAATAACATATATTTTGTATGATAAATACATACAAATATTCAAAAAGTGTATGATAAACATCAATTACATAGCTATGGTGTGGTATTTAATGAATCATTATAATAAAATATTATGTCGAGGTGAAAGGATGAATAGATTTTCAAATTTTGTGGTAAAAAATAAGAAGATTATTTTACTTTTAAGTTTAGTGTTATTAATTCCAGCAATAATAGGTTATGTTGGGACAAAAACAAATTATGATATTTTGGTATATTTGCCTAGTGATATTGATACGTTAAAAGGTCAAAACATACTAAAAGAAGATTTTAATATGGGAGCTTTTTCTGTTTCGTTAGTTGATAGTAGTGTTAGTGAAAAGGATTTAAATAAGCTTGAAAATGAAATTAGAAAAATTGATTGTGTTACTAATGTTATTAGCATTAATGATTTTACTGGTACGACTATTCCGATAGAGATGATACCTAAGAAGTTATTAGAACATGTAACGAGTGATGATTCTAAATTGTTACTTATTACCTTTTCGACTGGAACGAGTGATGAAGAGACTACAGATGCTGTAAATAAAATAGAAAAATTATCTAAAGATATTAAAGTTGGGGGAATGAGTGCAATGTCTTTGGATATGCGAAAGCTAGTTGAAAGTCAGACTTTTACATATGTTGCTGTTGCTGTAATATGTTGTTTAATAGTGTTAATGATTTCATTAGATTCATATATTGTACCATTTTTACTTTTAGGTAATATTGGAATGTCAATTCTATTTAATATGGGGACGAATATAATATTTGGGGAAATATCATATATAACTAAAGCAATCGCGGCTGTTTTACAATTGGGAGTTACTACTGATTTCTCGATTTTCTTATATCATAAGTATGAAGAGGCTAAAAAGAATTCTAAGTCTAATGATGATGCTATGAAAGTGGCTATTAATGAAACGATGATATCAGTTGTTGGCTCATCGCTTACAACTATAGCGGGCTTTTTGGCTTTATGCAGTATGAAATTTGGCTTAGGTAAAGATATTGGCTTGGTAATGGCTAAAGGAGTAGTATTTGGGGTATTGACTGTTCTAACTGTCTATCCATCTTTGTTATTATTGTTTGATAAATTGATTAGAAGGACAAAACATAAACCATTTATACCTGAATTTAAGTTTGTAAAACATATTGTTATGAATGGCTATAAATATATATTTGTTATCTTTTTGCTTTTATTGGTGCCTGCTTATCTTTCACAAAAAAATACAAGTGTTTATTATAAGCTGGATACATCTATTCCTGATGATTATAATTATTCAATTGTTAGTAAAAAATTAAAAGATGATTATGGATTGATATCACAGGCAATGGTATTAGTTGATTCAAAATTAAGTGATAATGAAATAAATGAGATGATTGAAGAAATAAACGGATTGAGTGGTATTAAAAGTGTTATTTCATCTGATATGTTTAGTAAATACGGAATATCTAATGATATTATTCCGGCTAAAATACAGAATGTTTTTGAAACAGATAAGTATAAATTGATTCTTATTAATTCAAATTACGAAATAGCAAGTGATTTATTAAATGAGCAAATAAATAAGATTATTCCTATAATAAAAAAGTATGATGATAAAGCTATACTTGCTGGCGAAGGGCCACTTATGAATGATTTGGTAGAAATAACGGCAATTGATTTTAAAAATGTTAATTATGTTTCTATTGGAGTAATATTTTTGATTATGTTTTTTGTATTAAAATCTATTAGTCTACCGCTGCTATTAGTTATATCGATAGAGTTTGCAATATTTATAAATATGGGTGTTCCATATTGGCAAGGAACTAGTATTCCGTTTGTATCTTCTATTGTAATAGGGACTATACAATTAGGAGCAACAATAGATTATGCCATTTTATTAACGACAAAATATTTAGATGAAAGAAAAAATGGAGATAATAAAAAGGAAGCTGTGGAAAAAGCACTTAGTTCTTCAGTATCATCAATTTTTGTAAGTGCGATGTGTTTTTTTGGAGCAACTATTGCGGTGTTTGCAGTGTCTAAAATTGATATGATAGGTTCTTTGTGCTTATTAATGGCACGTGGGGCTATTATAAGTATGCTTGTTGTAATGTTTGTTGTTCCTAGTGTGTTATTAGTGTTTGATAAATTAATAGTGAAAACAACACTAGGATTTAGAAAAGGAGAAAGAATATGAAAAAAGGATTAAAAAAAATAATGGCTTATACATTAATTCTTTGCGAAATGTTTTCAACTACTGGGGTTTATGCTTTAACTAAAGAAGAAAATGTATATGCTAAATTAAATGAATTTGGAGACGTAGATAGTATTTCGGTTTATGAGCATTTATATGATTATAGTGAAAATAGAATAAGTGATAGATCTAAATTGAAAGATATTATTAATGTTAATGGAAACGAGAGATTTACCAAGAATAGTGAAAATTTATTATGGGAAACTAATGGTAATAATATATATTATAAGGGAAAATATGAAGATGATTTACCTTTGACTGTTAATGTTAAATATTATTTAGATGGGGAAGAGAAAAAAGTTAAAGATATATTAGGTAAAAAAGGTAATATTAAAATTGTTTTAAATTATAAAAATAATGCCTATAAAAATATGGATATAAATGGTCAAAATGAAAAAATATATGTTCCATATGCTATATTGACAACTTCTGTGTTAAATAATGCTCGTAATAAAAATATTAAAGTTACGAATGGTAAAATTATTGATAATGGTGTAAGTTCGGTTGTAATGGCTATTTCTTCGCCTGGGTTATACGAATCTTTAAAAATTGATGAGTTAAAGAATATTAATGAAGTTGAAATAACTTATGATACAGATTGTTTTGAATTAAGTTCTATTTATTCTGTAGCTACGACAAGTTTATTTGATAATAGTAATTTAGATGTATTTGGCAAAATTAATAATTTATATACGAGTATAAATTTATTACAAAGTAATATGGATACGATTGTAGATGCGTCTAAAAAACTTAGTGATGGTAGTAAACAAATGGATGCAGGTATTACTGAATTAAATTCAAGAATTCAAGAATTAACTAAAAAATACCAATATTATAGGGGTTTAGATAGTAATACCTTAAAAGAAAAACTTGCTTTAGTTATTGAACAGAATATTAGTACTATAACTCCTATTTTAGAAGAAGAAATTACTAACGAAGCTAGTAAGATTATAAAAGAAAATAAAAAAGAATTAGAGAATGCTGTTATTAATTATACGCAGAAAAATTCTAAAACAGTATTAGATGAAGAAATAAATAAAATAGTTAAAGAATTAGATGTAAATAATTTAGTGAAAAAGGTAGTAGATAGTAATTTATATAATCTATTAAATAACGATAAAGAATTAATAGAACTTACAGGGAAGCTTAAAGAAGACATTAACAAGGAATTAAAGAGTATTGTTGGTAGTGAGCTTAATAGAATAAATGATTCTATTAATAATAATAATGTATCAGAAAAGGAAAGAGAAGAATATATAAATAATATTGCTAAAAAGTATGGAGTTACTTATGAGCAAGCTATGGGTATTGTAGGAGAAGTTCAGTCAGATACGTTAATGAAGGTAAAGAATAGTATTAATGTGACTAATTTAACTGATGAAATAATAAATGCTTTAAATAATAAAGATTATGTATCTAATTTGGTAAATAATTATATAAGAGATTTAAATAATAAGTTAAGTGATTCATTAAATAAAGATACGACTGTAAGTCAATATTCTAAAGAATTAAAAGAAAAAATATTAAATGCTTTAAATAAAGATTTAGAAAATGAAAAAATATATTTAAATAGTGATGTTAAAGAATATGTTTCTAGCTTGGTCGATAGAGTGGTCGATAATACTGCGCATGATTTGGCTAGCAAATATACAGAAGAATATACCAATAAAGTTGTTAAAAATGTTATTAATAATTCTTTAGACGATGGAAATGTTGATTCAAAACTTAAAGAAATTTTAGCTGGATATGAAAATAATATTAATGAAAAAATTATGGCTTTAGATGATTCAATTAAAACTTTGTCAGTTTCGTTTAACAAGTTAAATGATGGCTCTAAACAGATATCTAATGGAATGAATGCATTAGCAGACGGACTTGATAAGTATAATAAAGAAGGAATAGAAAAAATAAATGAGTTAGTTAATGGTGATGTGAAAACACTTCAAAAGAGACTCGATGCACTTATGAAATTAAGTGATGAGAATAGAATGATGGATAGTATGCCTGATAAAGCAAAAGGCAATTCTAAAATTATTTTTATGATTGATTCCATATCTAAGCCTAGTGAAGTTGTTGCTGATATTCCAAGAGAAGAAAAGAAAACATCTTTTTGGGAAAAAGTTATGGGGCTATTCAAGTAGAAATAATTGTATGGTCAAAATATTTAAGCGGGTGAAAGCCCGTTTTTTTGTGTTATAATATAGAATATAAATATTATTTGGTAACATATTGTGAGGATGTAATTATTATGAATAGAAAGAATGCTTTGTTTATAGAAATTATTTTTGCTTTTCTTTTAGTTATTTGGGGATATGTTTTATTATCCAGTAAAAGTGTAAACAGCAATAAGCCAAGTGAAATCTTTAAAGATAATCGTGAACTAAGAATAGATGATGATATAACTTGGGATGAAATAACTATTAGTGGTGTAGATGAAGAAAGGTTAATTAAGAATATTAATACATCTGATTTAGAACGTATTGCTAGTTTACTACAGGGATTAACTTCAGAAATTGGGGAAAGAGAAAGGGAAGATTATCAGTTTGTTTTGGAAGGTAAGTGGTATCGTTATATTTTAGAAAGTGAGCAGTTTAAGAAAGTCTTGAGGATGGGTAATAAGGCATTAAAACCATTGTATCTAATTGTGTATAAAAGCTCTAGTCAAGGGTTATATGAGTATATTTGTTGTATGGCAATGGAAAGAATTACTAATTATGAAATAGGGAATTGGATTAATTCTAAAAACTTTTTGGAATTATTTAATAATTATATTTTGAATCATTAATAGTTTTAATTGGTGGTGATAAGATGAAAAATATTATATTAATTGGAGCTTCAAGGGCTGGTAAGTCAACATTTACTAGGATGTTAGGAAAAAAATTAGATAACTTAATGATTATTCAAACTGATTTATTACGTTTAGCGTTTAGGGAAGCGGTTATTGAAGATTTAAATACAAGTACTTCAAATCTTAAAAATAATCCTTTATATCGTAATTTTGTTTTGAGTTATTATAAGTTTTTGGATATATATGAAGTTAATTATATTAAAGTTATTGATACGGTTGATTTTGAGCCTAAGGATAAAGAATTATTTAATAATGCACTAGTGCTTTGTTTTGGGTATCTAGATATAAGTGAAGAAGAGGTGTTAAAAAACTTTAGAAAGTATGATACTGATTTAGATTGGACAAAAAAGAAAAATGATAATGAATTATTAGCTTTTATTCATGATGAGGTTCAATATAGTAAATATTTAAAGGGTGAATGCCAAAAATATGGGATTAAATTTGTTAATACTTCTTTTGATAGGATGAAAAATTTAGAAGAAACACTTGACTATATTATAAAAAATATTGCTAATTGAGTGTTAAATTGGTGTGTATTATTATTTGCTGTGAGTATTTAGTGGTATAATATAATACGAGGTGGATAGATAATGATTACAAATGAAGTGTTAATAATTTTTGGCGTAATTCTTGTTGTGTGTTTGATTGGCTTTAAAAAATATGTTTGGTTTATATCACTTGGCTATGGTTTTTCTATTTGTGCTGTGGGGATAATGAATTTAATACTTTTTAGGGAAGAAATGAATCCGGCTTTAATAATTTCTAGTTTTATATTAATTATATACGGGTTAAGGTTAGGTGGATTCTTAGCATTAAGAGAATTAAAAAGTACAACCTATAATAGAAAAATGAAGAATGAGATTAGTGATGGTAAAAATATGTCATTTATTCTTAAAGTTATGTTATGGATTAGTTGTGCTTTATTATATATACTAATGACTTCACCAGTAATATATAGGTTTGTTAATGGGGATGGTATGGATGACTGTTTTCTTGTTGGTATGGTTATTACTTTATTAGGAATTATACTTGAGGCTTTATCTGACTATCAAAAAAGTAAGGCTAAGAAAGTAAATCCAAATAGGTTTTGCGATACGGGATTCTTTAAGATTGTTAGATGTCCTAATTATTTTGGCGAACTTATTATTTGGTTAGGTGTTTTTATATCTGGATTTACAACTCTTCATGGTGCTGGGCAATGGATTCTCGCAATAATAGGATTTTTAGGAATTGTTTATATTATGTTTAGTGGGGCAAGAAGACTTGAACTTAGACAAGATCGAACTTATGGTAGTGATAAAGAGTATCAATCTTATGTTAAAAAGACCCCGATAATATTACCGTTTATTCCTTTATATAGTGTAAAAAAACATAAGTGGCTAGTTGGGTAGGGGTTAACTTTAAGAAAAGTTTTTAATATTTTTGTGTTATAATGTTGCCAGAAAGGAAATAAATATAAATATGGAAGATAAAAAGTTAGAAAAAAAATGTGAATGTGAAGACTGTTCATGTGGATGCCATGAAGGCAAGGCTTGTACTTGCAAAGATGAAAAATGCACTTGTGGGTGCGGTGATGACTGTAAGTGTAATGAAAATTCTTCTTGTGGTTGCCATGATAACAGTAAAGAGTGTAATTGTAAATAAGAGAAAGAGGAAAGTCTTTCTTTTTTAGATTAGGTAGTGATTAATATTAGTATTGAAAAAGAATTATTTGATGGCTATAAAGTGGATTATGAAAAACTCCTTCAATATGGATTTAAAAAGTTTGTGAGTATTTTTCAATATGAAGTAAATATTCTAGATAATAGATTTAGAGTTGTTGTAACGTGTGATAAAACCATTGATGGCAAGATTATTGATTTGGATTTTGGCGATGAATATACTAATTTTAGGAGAGAATCTTTGGGAGAATTTAATGCTAATATAAAAAAAGAATATATTAGCTTATTGGAAGATGTTAGAGAAAAGTGCTTTAGAAAAGATGAATTTATTAGTTTACAAGCAAAAAGAATTAATGATTTTATATTTCGTGAGTTTGGTGTTAGACTTGAGTTTTTGTGGGCTAAATATCCTAGTTATGCTGTTTATCGTAAGGGTAAGAAATGGTTTGGACTTATTGCTAGTATTCCTTTAAATAAACTTGATAAAACTTCTTCTGATGAAAAAATGGTCTCAATAATAAATGTTAAATTATTACATGAAGTAGAGTATAAAGCGGGTATTTATGAAGCGTATCACATGAATAAGAAATATTGGATAACAATTATTTTGGATGATTCTTTAAAGGATGAAGAGGTAGAAGAGTTAATTTTAAATTCTTATAAGGCTGTTTAATATATATGTGGTATAATGTAATTACGGAGTGTGAAATATGAATTATCCTATTAGTGGCAATTATTATGAAATAGCAAAAAAAATTAATAGTGGGAGAAAATCATTAAGTGAATGGTATGAAAATAAGTGTGGCATTGCAATATTTGTAATAAGTGATAAGCAGAGTGTTTTCTTTACAGAGGATATTTGTGATGATAGATTAATTCATTTAGAGATGGCGCATATTGCTTTGGCAATGATTTATGGCAGAGAATTTGAGAGCAATGATTTTCCAGCAGAAAATATTTATGGCTATGTTTTTGATGCCGATAATCAGCATGTTTTAGTATTAAATGTTAATACTGTTTCAGATAATCAATACTTTTATATTGCTCGTTTACTTGATGAAATAAGTATTCATAATAGTAAGTGTGAAGATCAAGTTGAATTTTGGCTCTTTAATGGTGATGATAGTTATTATTCTTATGATGCATTGGATATTAAAAGGGTAATTAAAAAAAATATTAGGCATGATAAAACTACTCATGATAAATATATTATTGGAAAAACTTTGAATGATGAAGAATTAGTTTATTGTTTTAAAAATAAATTTAAAGTTAAAACCGTTGGCGAATTAGTGAATGTTATAAAAATGCTTGGTTTTGAAGGCTACTTTAATTATCGTCATATCTTGGAAAGCATTTATCCTAATTTTTGGCAAATTTTAGAGTTAGCTAAAGAAGTTAAGATAGAAAGATTTGCTGAAGAAGTTGATCACTCTATCGATTTAATGGATGAGTTAGAGTTAATTAATTATTTATGTACATTGAATAATATATTAGTAAAACGTATGGTAAAGTCTGATAGTTAGAGGTGATGGATTTGAATTATAATAATGGGAGGGCAATTGATTACCGGATGATTAAGGAAAACGATTATGATGATGCCTTGACGCAGTTTTCTGAAGGCAGTGAAGCTTTAAGAATGTGCTTGCAGGTGTTATGGGGGAAGAAATTGTTTACAAGATCATGTTGCCGGGGTAATCATTTTGAAGTAAATAGTGATGCAAAGTTAAATGTTAATTCAAATGCTTATATTAGCTTTCAAGAAGGAATTGATATATTTTCTTATTTATCTTTAGATATTTTGAGTGATCCATATCTTTTTTTAAGTGAACGTAACGGAAGGCAAATAATATATTATTATGGAACTAATAAAAATATATTCTTTTATAGTTTGGCTTATGATGTATTAAAAGGGAAGAAGAATAATCGGGCAAAGTTAGCTAAAAAAGTGCAGATTGAGCCTAGTAGAGCCTTTATTTTAAGAGCTTATATTGATAATTTAAGAGAACATAATGTTAGTGATGAGTTACTAAGTGTTATTGAAGGACTAAAACGAAGAGAATTTGAAATATTAGATAATATTAGGGTGTGTAAACAAAAGGAAATGGTAGATAATATTATGGAAGAACTTAATAATAACAATAAATTAGTAGAAGATATGCTTAGAGATTTTATTATAAGTCGTGAGTATGGAAATAGGATTCATAAATAAAGCGATAATTAAAAGAAGCATCTTTATGAAGTGATGCTTCTTTCAGACTGTTGACAAATAGGTCACATTTTGACTTATTTGTCTTTTTGTTTGAAAAAAATAAAGATATCTAGTATTTCTACTAGATT
>CACXCK010000023.1 GCA_902766135.1 uncultured Erysipelotrichaceae bacterium | reverse complement strand
GATGGAACGTGGGGAGGATATTCAACTGTATCAACACCAACGAAGAAGTATGGAGAGACAGTGACGTATTCGGTGGAAGCAAATAACACATATGCAGCGGCTTCTATTCCATCATATCAAGTAACAGGAACGAAGACTGTCCAGTTAGACATACCAAGAATGACAAGTACAAATATAATACAAGTAAGATATCAAAATGCTGATGGAACATATGGCACGTATAGTAATGCCAAGAGTGAAACTTTAAGAGTTGGACAAACAATATCGTGGAGTAGAGCACAAGATGCGACATACGTAGCAGCCTCATCTAGTATAACAGCCACAGCATCAAATCAAACCAAACAAGTGAGTGTAAATAGAAGGACGTATGTTTTAACTCTTAATAAAGGAACTGGAATATCTTCAGTAAGTGGAGGAGGAACATATAGAGCTGGTCAAACAGTTAGTATTAGTGCTAGTGTTTCATCCGGATATAAGTTTAATGGATGGACAAAAAATGCTGGTACGATAGCAAATGGAGCCTCGACTTCAACCACATTTACGATGCCAGCTAGTGCTGCAACGGTTACAGCTAATGCTGTACTTGCAGGAGTAGAGATTACTAGTAGTAATATTAAGTCTTATCAGGGAAAATATGTTAATTATAATGCTGGTGGGCGAACTTATCAGATATTCTATTATGACGCAAGTGGAAAATATGGTACTTCTAAAGTTGTTTATTTGCTTGCTACGGATAATGGTGTTGTTACTCAACCTCCTAGTACTAATGATTGGAATTCAACCCTAGTTTTTAAAATGAATCCTATGATGGTCGGTAAGGGTTGGAATGCAGCACAGGGATATGATCATTGGAATTATGCTGCTGGTATGGCTAAGACGTCTAATTACAGTTCTTATTGTAATACTACTTATTGTAATTTTGCTATAGGTGGTCCTTCGTTTGAAATGTATCTTGATGCTTATAATTTGTATATGGGTACTAATAAGGTTCCTACTTGGGGCGGATCAACTTCTAAAACCACTTTCGTAAATGGTTATTATTTAAACAATAGTAGTTTATCTGAATCTGCTGGAACGATGTTTTTGCCAGGAAGTTTGTCTGGTTATTATTCTTCAGCATTCTTCTTGTGTTCAGGTCATTCATTTTCTTCTACTCGTGATGCTAATTCGATGATTGATGATGTTGCGGCTGTTAACTATTTAAAAAATAGAAATATTGAAATAATTGATATTGGAAAAATTGGTAGTGTTAAATATGGAATAATTCGTCCATTAGTACAACTTAAAAATTCAGTTAGAATTAATGGCGGTTCTGGAACACGGGCTGATCCTTATAAGATTATAATTCCATAAAAAGAGATTGTCGTTATTGACAATCTTTTTTATTCATTGTTTCTAGCTTTTGCAATTGAATTTGTAATGTAATTAGAATATTGCTTATTAATATCTGAATCTATAATGTCCATTTTAAATTCTTTTCTTAGTTCATCCATTGCAGTTATTTGAATTGTTCCATCTTCAGCAATTTTTTCGCTTGCTAATGTTTCTAGAATATCTTCTTTTTTATCTTCAAGTGATGGTTTTGGATTAGTACTTTCTCTAAATATTACATGATAACCTAGTTCAGTAGTTACAAGCTCTTTTGAATATTCACCATCTTTTAATTCTCTAGCAGCTTTTAATAATTCATCATATGAACTTGGAAGTGTACCAGTATTTATTGCGCCTAGGCTACCATCATTATCTTTTGTTGCTTCATCTTTAGAATACTCTTTAACAAGTTCTTTGAATTTTTCTAATTTATTATCGGCTTTATCTAATTTTTCTTGAATTTCTTTAATTGTATTTTTAGCTTCTTCTTCTAATTTTGTTTTATCTTCTTCACTTGTATCACTAGTAACATTTGTTGGAATAAGAATGTGGTCTACAACGATATCTTCATAAATGTTTTTATCGTAGTATGATTTTATTTCGTTATCTTTAATTAGTGATTTAGCATAGTCTCTTATAGCGTTCTGTCTTAGTGAAGAGATGTATAAAGTATCTTCATATCTATCTAATGTTCCATAGTATTGGGTGATAACATCTTCACCGTATGTGTCTTTCATTGATTTTAAAGTGTTTTTAGCTTCTTCTTTAGCAGCTTCTATTTTATCTTGGTATTTTTCTTCTAGTATTTTTTTATCAATTAGTGTTATTAATGAGTCTAAGGCATATGATTCTTTAAGGCTTTGATATAATTCGTTAGCAGATATTGCACTTGTTCCTTCTTTAAAGTTTACTACAGCTTCTGATCCATCACTTAAACTTGGAATGGTTTTTCCACATCCACATAGTAGGAGAGTGATTGCCCCTACAGTAAATATTTTTTTTGCGTTTTTCATGTATAATCGTTTCCTTCTTTCAATAGTATTATTATATCAGTAGAGATTTCATTTTACAAGAATATCTTATTCACCAAATAATATTTTTCCCATAAACTATTATTGAAAAGACAATAAAGGAGGGATATACTTATGAATTGTTATAGAGAAAATGGGCTAGGACCTGCTATTATTTTAGTATTATTTATTTTGCTCATACTAATTGTCGGGGCATTTATTTAGTCTTTTAGTTAAGGAGGTGTCTTATGTGCTCATGTAAACATGGAAATAATGATGGAACTAATAATTCTTTTAATACCGTTAATGGGGCTTTTATGATTTTAGTATTGTATATTTTATTGGCTATAATATTAGGAGGTATTATTTTTTAAGAAAAGAGGGAATACCTTCTTTTTTTTAATAGCGATATTTGATATAATTATTATTAAGATATGGGGTATGATTATGTTTGGTAAGGTTATTAATCTTAAAGATAATTGTATTGTAGTGGAGAATGTTAGCAAAAATGTTTTTTGACTTTGCAAGGGGCTCATGTTGTTTTCCCTGAAAAGGATAGGAAAGTTGTTGGGCAAATAATATACTTAGATGCTAAGCAATTTGAAATAAATATTATTGGGGAAATAGTAAATAATAAATTTATTAGTGGTGTATATAAAATGCCTAGTGGTTTTGAAGTACCAAGAATTGTAAATGGGGCGGAATTAGTTACTTTTATAGGTAATCAAGATTATATGAATCATGATACGCTTTTAATAGGAAAGTCACCATTATATGATAAATATGTAGTTACAGCTAATTTTAATGATTTTTTTTCCAATCATTTTGCTATTGTAGGTAATTCTGGTTATGGTAAAAGTTGTGGGGTAGCAAGAATAATTCAAAACGCTTTTTTATTAAAGAATAATGTTCCAAGACATGCTCACATTGTTTTGTTTGATGTTTATGGAGAGTATCATCAAGCTTTTAGTAGTTTTAATGATATAGATGGTTTAAATTATAAGGTATATAAAAATGATGTTAGCGATAATATTATAAAGATTCCTCCTATGTTTTTGGATGCTGATGATTTAGCAATACTACTTGACGTTGATAATGCTCATTTATTGCCGATTTTGGAAAAGTCTTTATATTATGTAAGAATTTTTAAAAGTGATGATAATGTATCTTTAAAGTATAAGAATTCTATATTGTCTTCGGTTTTACTTGAAATATTATCAATGGGTAGTAACGCTTCAACGGTAAGAGATCAAATACTTTCTATTTTGGAACGGTATTCAACGGTTGATATAAATGTTAATAGTTCAATATATGAACCTGGTTATACAAGAACATTAAGACAATGTTTAAATATTGATGCGCAGGGAAAGATAAATGCAATTAGTTTAGTAATAAAATTTTTAAAGGACTTTCCTAAGCTAAATTTAAAAGATTTTAAGGAATATCCTCCGATGGGATATAGCTTAGAGGATATATATGATGCTCTTGAGTTTTCTTTGCTATCAGAAGGTATATATCAGAATGAAGATATGTATGAGAAAGCTAGTGTTTTAAAAGTTAGGTTAGAACAAATTATTAACGGCTATTATAATGAATATTTTAATTATTCTGGATTTATTACTAAGGAAGACTTTGTTAAAAAGCTATTTCTAAGTGATAATGGAGAAGAGGTTCAAATTATTAATATTAGTTTGGATAATATGGAAGATAGGTTTGCAAAGGTGTTAACCAAAATATATTGTAAGTTGTTTTTTCAATTTGCAACTAATTTAGATAATCGTGGTAGTTTTCCTATCCATATTATTCTTGAAGAAGCGCATCGTTATGTCAATAATGATACTGATGCGATGGTTATCGGCTATAATATATTTGATCGTATTACTAAAGAGGGAAGAAAATATGGAGTTTTATTGGGGCTTATAACCCAGCGTCCTAGAGAGTTATCGCATACGGCCTTGTCACAGTGTTCTAACTTTTTGATATTTAGAGTTTTTCATCCCGATGATTTTCAAATGATTGAAGCGATGATTTCAAGTATATCACGTGAAGAGTTAGGAAAACTAAAAATTCTTAGAAGAGGAAATGCATTATGTTTTGGAAGTGCTTTTGCAGCGCCTTTTCTAGTTCAGCTTGACATGCCAAATCCTCCTCCTTCTAGTAGCAATGTTAAGATAACAGATACTTGGTATTAGCGAAAAACAGAGTAATGAACTGAACCCCGTTTCTTGGACATAGAAACGAGGTTTTTATATGAGTAAATTAAGTTATGATGATAGAATAAATTTCACAAATCTCAGGGGGGAATTGGTTGAAATGGGAGAGTTTAACTGTTTGAAGCATGGTAATAAACGGCTATTTATTACTATACTGATTCTTTTTTTAGGTATTATCTTTTGCCTTTCAACTTATGATTTCTTAATGCAGGAAAAGGTGATAAACTTATTAATACAATTATAGTTAGTAATTTAGCTTACAATACAAGTGAAGATATGTTTATAAAAGAATTAAAAAAAACAAAAGAAATAAATGAAGATGTTCCAAATCTAATTAAATTATACATTGATTATTATAATAATGAAAGACCTAGTTATGCATTAAATTATAAAACCCCAAT
>CACXCK010000022.1 GCA_902766135.1 uncultured Erysipelotrichaceae bacterium | reverse complement strand
CTTAAATATGCAGTTGTTTTTGTAGTTATTCTAGTGTTTGCTTTTTGTGGGGATTGGATTGCGTTACATTTTATTAAACCGATGGTTAATCCTCATGATATTGAATTTCATACTGGTAATGTTGTTGATCATGATAGATATCAAATTGATGGCTTTAATGAAATTCAAGTAGATGAATTAGATATGCTTATTAATAATCATGAAACGTTTTATTTGCTATTATCAAGGGAATCATGTTATACTTGCGATATATATATTCCTACTGTTAGAGAAGTTTTTCAAAAGAAAGGTATTACTAATGTATACTTTTTGAATCGTGGGAAGTATAATAGAGATAATGAGCTATTTAATGAGATTATTCATAAATATCCTAATATGCAATATACGCCTTATTTGATGTATTTTAAGGATGGTATTATGATGAAAGAGTTAATTGGAAAAAAAGAAAGTAATGAATTGATTGATTGGATCAATAGTTAAAAAGGAGAGTATTATATGAATGTTGAAGAAAGAATGAGTAAGGTAATAGATAATTTAGAGCAAAGGCTAGTTACTATTAGAGCAGGCAGAGCTAATCCAGCTTTGCTTAGTAAGATTAGTGTTGAGTATTACGGGGTTATGACACCGATTCAGTCTCTTGCGAATATTACAGTCCCAGAGGCTAGACAATTAATGGTTAAACCGTTTGATAAAAGTATTTTAAAAAATATTGAGAAGGCTATTTATGAAGCAAATTTAGGTATTTCGCCTGTTAATAACGGAGAGATGATTATTTTAACTATTCCGGAGCTTACTGAGGAAAGACGTAAGGAATATGTTAAACAAGCGAAGGCGATGTGTGAAGAAGCACGAGTTTCATTAAGGAATATTAGGCAAGATGCAAATAATGAGATTAAAAAATTAGAATTACCTGAAGATGAAGAAAAGTTGGAATTAGAGGATATTCAAGAACTTATTAATAAGTACAATAAAGTTATTGATGATAAGAATAAGGAGAAGGAAAATGAGTTAATGGCTATTTAATGCCTATCTTCTTCTTTTTTTGTGCATTTTTTGCTTGTATGCTTGTAAATCTAGTGTTATAATCTTATTAGTGAAAAAACGAAGGGAGGGGAAGCGAATTGAACTCTAATAAAGTAATTGTTAAAGATGGAGATATAGATAAAGCTTTAAAACGTTTTAAAGTTGTTGTTGCCAAAAGTGGTGTCCCTTCTGAATTAAAGAAAAGAAAGCATTATGAAAAACCAGGCGTTAAAAGAAGAGAAGAAAAGAAGAAAAATATGCGTAATGCTAGAAAACATAGAAGTTATTAGAATACTTATTGTATTCTTTTTCTTTTTGTTATACAATTAATTTGGAGATGATTGTATGAATTTAAGTGAAAGAATTGCTAATGATATGAAAGTGGCTATGAAGAGTCAGGATAAGTTTAAATTGTCTGTTCTTAGAATGCTTAAAAGTGCTTTACAATTAGAAGCTATTTCTTTAAAGAAAGAATTAGATGATAATGAAGTTATAACTGTTATAAAAAGAGGCGTTAAACAAAGAAATGACTCTATTACTGAGTATCAAAAGTATAATAAAGAAGAAGAGATTAATAGTTTAAAAAAGGAAGTAGAAATACTTAAAGAATATCTACCTCAAGAATTAAGTGAAGATGAGATAAATAAGAAGATTGATGAGGTATTTGCAAAAGAAAATCCTATGTCTATGAAAGATATGGGTAAGATTATGAAGATTCTTACTTTAGAAATAGGTACTGTTGCAGATATGGGATTAGTAAGTATATTAGTTAAAGAAAGACTACTTAATAAGTAGTTTTTTTTAGCATATTGTGTCGAATAACTATAAATTGTTAATGTACCTTGTTACACTAGTAATGGTGATAGAATGGATATATATTATTTGAATAATACTTTGTTTGTTGATGTATCTGATGCTTTAAGTGGTAATGAAATGAAGAAACTTAAAAGAAGAATATGTGATATTATTAATGATTATAATGTTGAAAAAATTGTTTTTGAGGGACTTAATAATGTTTATAGTAGTAGATTACTTTTAAGAGAATTAAAGAATTCTTATAGCGGAAAAGTACTTATTCGATAATTTTTTAAAATTTGCTTGAAGAATTTTGTTATTTATGGTATAGTTGAATTACCAAAGGATAAGTTAGTTTTATAAAACCGACTATGGTGATACTTGGGAATCAGAACTCTATGTGGTGTGAAAACTAAACCATTAAGTGATTTAGGATCCTAAAGCATAGATGAGATGCCCCCCTGCGAGTGAGCGGGATTTTATCACACTTTCTTAACTTTTGGTTTTTTTATTGGAGAAAATATGGATGATAGAATTATTAAATTAATTGGTGAAGAAGCTTTAGATAAAATTAAAAATACTAGTGTACTATTAATTGGTGTTGGGGGTGTTGGCGGTTTTATTTTAGAAAATTTAGTTAGAAGTGGGTTTACTAATATTACTATAGTTGATGGTGATGTAGTAGAAACTTCTAATTTGAATCGTCAGATTATATCTAATGCTCATAATATTGGGGATAAAAAGGTATTTGTGGCAAGAGATAGGGCTATTTCGATTAATCCAAACATTCAGATTCAGGTAATTGATAAGTTCCTTTTATTTAATGATATTGATGATAATTTTGTTAAATCTTATGATTATATTATAGATGCTTGTGATACTGTTAGTGTTAAGATAGCTCTTATTAGGGTAGCTAAGCAAAGTAAGAAACGGATTATTTCTTGCATGGGAACGGCTAATAGAATGAATCCTGGGTTATTAAAAATTAAAAAGCTAAAAGATACTTTTAATGATCCTTTAGCTAAAGTACTTAGGCATGAACTTCGAAGTGATAAAGATTGTCTTAATACTTATGTTTTATGTAGTGAGGAGAATCCTTTAAAGCAGAGAGAATTAGGGACACTTGCAATGGTGCCAATGGCTGCTGCTTCGTTAATATGTTATAAAGTTATTGATGATGTTATTCAATAACTTTTTTTGCATATATCTAGTAATATATCTTGACTTTGATTTTTATATATTATGTTATAAATTGCATAAAGTATTGGGTATGAAGAAATATTATCATTTATAAATTCGCGTAGGAAATCGATGTTTTCGTAGCCTTCAACAGTGTTCTTTTTTAGAAAGTCTTTTGCTTCTTTTTGACTATTTGAAAGGGCAATGCCAAATTTGAAGTTTCGTGATTCTTCGTGATTGGTAGTCATCATAAAATCGGCAATTAAGGCGGCAATTGGTTTCTTTTCATTATATTTACAGTATTTTGTTAGAATTTTTTGGTATTCAAGGTATGAGGAAGTTGTAAAGCTATATAGGGTTGAAGGATTTGGGTATTTACCATAGATTATGCCACTTCCGATGGCGTAGATGTTTTTAAGGACACTGCCAATTTCTAAGCTTAAAGGGTTATAAGATGTCTCGGGTATTAGTTCGTTAAATAGATGTTTCCCTAAAATAGTCGTTTTTTTATCAGTTGAAGCAATACATATTCTGCATGGAGCGTCGTTTAGTAGATCAATTGCTAAGTTTGGACCGGCTATATAGCCAATTTTATCCGTTTTTAGAACCTTTTTGGCATAATTAGTAATATTATATGGTTTCATACTAATTAAGCCTTTAGTGCCTATTAAAACAGTTTGTTTTTTAGTAATTATTTTTTTTAAATTATTTATTGTTTCCATGATGTATTTACTACTTACTAGTATGATTATTACGTTGTAGTTTACTAGGTCTTCTAAGTTATTAATTATGGTAATATTATCTTTAGGTATTTCTTTTTTGCCTAGTAGTAATTTATCTTTTTTATTGCATTTTTCTTGCCATGAAGTGTCATGTGTCCAGATTGATATTTCATTTTTTTCGTTCTTTGAAAGAACTTTACTTATGGCAACGGAAAAATATCCACTGCCTAAACAACAAATTTTCATATTATCACCAGTTAAATTTTACCATAAATTTGACAATAGTTCATTATTTTCTTATACTATTTGTAGTGATAATATGAAAGAGGATATAAGTAATCAAGATATATTAGATTTTTTAGATATGATTTCTTTTGAAAAAAAGTTAAGTACTAATACCATAAAATCTTATAAAAATGATTTAAAGAGTTTTGATGAGTATTTTAGAGGCAAAGATATAAGAAAATTATCTTTAAATGATATTGAAGATTTTATTTCTTCATATAAAAAATTAAATGCTACTTCAAAGGCTCATTATATTACGGTAATCAATAGCTTTTATGATTTCCTTTTAGACAGGGAAAGAATAGATAATAATATTATGGCCTCTTACGTGCACCCAAAGCAAGGTATTAAAATACCTCAGTTTTTATCTTATGATGAGGTAGATAAACTTCTTAATTTTCCACTTAATACTGTTTATGATTATAGAACTAAAGCAATGCTTGAACTTATGTATGCAACTGGTTTAAGGGTGAGCGAATTAGTATCTTTAAAATTTGTTAATATTGATTTTCAAAATGACTATGTTAGAGTAGAAGGAAAGGGAAGTAAAGAAAGAATTGTACCATTTAATGATATAAGTAAAAAATATTTACAATTGTATGTAGATGAATATCGACCTAAATTAGTGAAAGATTCTACTTATAGTGAATTATTTTTAAATAATCATGGCAAGCCTATTACGAGACAAGGTTTCTTTAAAATATTAAAAAAGTTATGTCATATTACGGGTATTTCTAAAGAAATAAGCCCACATGTATTAAGACATTCTTTTGCTACCCATTTACTTAATAATGGCGCTGATTTAAGGGTTATTCAGGAGTTATTAGGACACAGTGATATTTCAACTACACAGATTTATACTCATGTTTCTCAAGAAGAGGAAAAAAATGAATATAATATGAGTCATCCAAGAAGTAAAAAAGAATGAATATTTAACCATTCATTCTTTTTATTATTAACGATTATTTCTTTTATTTTCGTTTTGACGAGATTCGTTTTTCTTGTTATTATTTTGATGCTTATTTTCGTTATTTCTGTTTTTGTTATCTCTTTGATTTTTAGAATTATTTTTCATTTTTATCCCTCCCAGTAATAGTATGGCATTTTTAATATAAATCATGTTTAAAAATAATTGCCAATCTTTGGTATTTAAGTTACAATATATATGGTGGTAGAGATGGGTTCAAAAGAAAATGATTCTTATTATATTGTTGCCTCAATTGAAGGGCTTGGGAATGTTTTATTATTAAATCCTCAAAGTAAGTATAATATTACAACTATTGATGTATTTTTAATTGGATTTAAAACACATCAAGATAATGAAAATTTAAATGGATTTAACAAAGATGAGTTTTGGTCATTAGTGGCTAAAACAAAAGGCGTTAATAAAGAACAAATTAAAGATGTTTTTATAGTTCATAGTTATTATGAAAAAGGAAAAACGAATGGTTATAAGATGAGTTTTTTAAGTCCTATTTATCGTGATACTTTCCCTAATGAGGATTTGAGGGCTTATTACTTAAAATTTATTAAAACTATTATTGATAGAGCTAATAAGGGTAGGGGAAATAGAGTAATATTTAATAGTGAACCGGCAATAACTAACTTGGTTAATGTTTTATCATCTACGGTTTATGGGGATATAAATATTTTAAGAAGACTTGTTAAAAATGATAGTATTGTTTCACCTAAGATTCAAGAATATTTAAAAAGTTATTTAAATAGTGGTAAAGTAACCAATCAAGGTTTTTATGCTCAAAAGATATTAGACTCTATATCATCTTATGGAACTGTTCATCAGTTTACTGCTGCAACATTAGATAAAACAGAAAGACGTGTATATGAGCGAAATAATGCACTTTATCCTGCTCAAATGTTTGGATTTGATAGTGATGAACAGATAACTTTATTTGAAGCAAACAGAAGATTACAAGCAGATCCACAAATTAATATGTATGATTTTTATGGTCTACCAAAAGAAGAGAAGAGAAGTAGTACTTTTGTTGAAAGGCCTTTACTACCTATTGATTCGTTATTATCTAGTTATGCCAGAAATGAAATTAGTCTTTTTGATTTACGTGATGAAATCTATAGATTATATGATAATGATGATTTGGTTAATATGCCATCAGATGTTGTTCTTAGATTAAATGAAATTGGCATACTTTCTGGTAATAAAATACGTTAAAATGAAAACATAGAGTAGAAAATATATTCTATGTTTTATTTATAATTTTTAAGAAGTTAACATAATATATATTATGTAATTTATGCATATTTTTATTTATTATTATAAAAATATATAAAATGAAGCTATTTCTAATTATTATATTTATAAACTTATTATACTATTATTTATTAGTTTAAATAATTATTAATTATAAAATATTTTTTAATTTATTAAATCTTTATTTATTTGTAATTTATTTGTTTTAATTTGATGAACTTATTCATTATTAATAATTTCGTTGCAAATTAGAAAATGTATTTAAATGAATAACTACTCATATTTTAATTATTCGATGCAAAATAT
>CACXCK010000021.1 GCA_902766135.1 uncultured Erysipelotrichaceae bacterium | reverse complement strand
GTATTGACAAACAAGGAATTATTTTGTAAAATGCTAATACAATTTCGTTCTTTGAAAATTAGATATTAGAACCATATGACAAACAAGGTAACCCCTTGTATGGAACATACGCTCGAACTTATTACCGGATAGAGAGGTCTTTTTGGGGATTGAGTAGAATTGTTTAGTAATAAATGATTTGAGAGTTACAAAGTAACAAAAGAGGTATGGGTGGTTATTATGCTTGGTTGATAAGGTATAGACCTAACCGTGGCAACAATAAGCTTTCGTAAAGATAAACGAAGAATAATCTTTGTTCTTACTAAGGTGGCTCTTAGAGAGAATGAAGAAATGCCAATAAGCCATCGTGTAGTTGATCTCTAGTGATAGAGTATAAGGTTAGAATCTAGTTAAAGTAGCTCAAATCTACACGGGCCCTTCGGTTCAACTCCGAAGACAAGCCCTAAGTCAGTGAGTAATATTATCCTAAGTGAGTGAAATTTGGAAGTGCAAGTCTTCTTTGGTGGTTGTAGGTAATTGATACTCTAGGTCGCTCCTAGGGGAGGACAATTACTGGCCAGTGACTGAAATGAAAAATCAATTGGTATGATAATTAATGTGAGGAGCATCAGTATCTAATTTTTAAAGAACGAAATATAGAACTAACTGTAAAAGGTTAGTTTTTTTGTGTCAAAAAGAAGTAAAGTTATTTATTTTTTTAAATATTTTTTTTTATTCTCTTTACAAGAAAATAATTTTAATGTAAGATAATGGTAGACAGTGGAACACAGTGGAAGAAAGTGGGGGATAAATATGTTCATGGGTGAATATCATCATAATATTGACGACAAGGGACGTATTGTTATGCCTTCTAAATTCCGCGACGCGCTTGGTAATCATTTTGTTATTGCCAAGGGGTTAGAGAAATGTCTGTATGTCTATGCTAGTAAGGATTGGGAAAAATTAGTATCTAAATTAGATACTTTACCATTTACTAAGAGAGATGCAAGAACATTTATCCGAAGTTTTTTCTCAGGTGCCACTGAATGTGAGTTTGACCGTCAAGGTCGTACTTGCGTGACCTCCCCACTCGCTCATTACGCCGGTTTAAACCGTGAATGCGTTATAATCGGCGCGAATGATCGAATTGAAATATGGGATAAAGATTCTTGGGATGCGTTTATGATGGAAAATGAAGAGAACCTAAGTAATATAGCAGAGAATTTATTCTTGGGTGATGAATCATGAAACATTATACAGTCTTAAAGAAAGAATCTATTGAAGGTCTTAACATCAAGGATAGTAGCGTTATAGTTGATGCAACACTTGGTTATGCAGGCGATTCTAGTGAAATTTTACGGAGAATAAAAAGGGGTTTCCTATTCGCCTTTGACCGAGATCAAGATGCAATAGAGTATTCTTCTAAAGAATTAAGTAAGATTGGTAGTAACTTTCAAATTATTCATAGTAATTATGAAAATATGAAGTGCGAATTAGAAAAATGTGGTGTGTCACATGTCGATGGAATCTTATTTGATTTAGGTGTATCTAGTCCTCAGTTAGATGAGAATAGAGGTTTCTCATTTATGAGAGATGAAGTACTTGATATGCGGATGGATAAAAGATGCGAGTTGGATGCAAAAGTTGTTCTAAATACTTATTCTTATAATGATTTAAGAGATATAATGTATCGTTATGGAGAAGAAAAGTTAAGTGGCGTAATTGCATCTAAGATAGTAAAAGAAAGAGAAAAAAAAGAAATTCGAACAACTAAAGAACTCGTTAATATTATAGAAAGTGCTGTAGGAGCTAAATACTATTATAAGAATCATCCAGAAAGAAAAGTTTTTCAAGCAATTAGAATAGAAGTTAATCAAGAACTTAAAAGTTTAGAAAATGCTTTACCTCAGGCAATTGAATTATTAAATCCTGGAGGTAGACTTGTGGTTGTAACATTTCATTCGTTAGAGGATAGAATTGTTAAACAAGTATTTAAAAAGTATAGTGAGGTTCCAGAACCTTTTAAAGGACTTCCAGAAGTGCCTAAAGAGTTTGAACCTAAAGTTAAAATAATAAATAAAAAACCTATTCTTCCGAGTGAAGAAGAGTTAATAGAAAATACAAGAAGTGCTAGTGCAAAGCTTAGAATTGTAGAAAGGGTGTGAAGATATGGCTAGGAAAAAGAAACATGTAAAAGTGTTAAAAGGTGAAAAAATTGTTTATGTTTTAATAGCTATTGTAGTTTTTCTATTTCCTATATCAACTGTTTTTACAAAGGCTGTGCTTTCTGAAACTAATATTTCTTTGGAGAGAATGAAGACAAGAGTAACGAAGCAAGAAGAAGTTAATGAATCTTTAAGTATGCAGGTTGATGAACTTGCAAGTCTAGATAAGATACAAGAGGTTGCAGCAAATAAAGGTTTGTCGTATAATAATACTAATATTAAGAATATTCTAGAAACGCGGGGAGATTTAAGTGAGTAATAAAAGCCCAAGAATAAGAAGCATTCGTTTTAATTTAAGACTAACGATGATTATTGTTGGGTTTTTTTTCTGTGTAATAATTGTTAAACTTGGATATGTATCTTTAAGTAATAATGTTGATGGTATTGATTTAACTAGTTTTGCTAACAGCCGTAATACGACAAAGGAAACGCTTTTTGCATCTCGTGGTATCATATATGATGTTAATGGTAAAGCACTTGCTAAGAACGCTAATTCATATAAAATAATTGCTATTTTATCTCCATCTAGAACAACTGATGAAAAGAATCCTAAACATGTTGTAGATAAGGATAATACGGCTAATAAGTTATGTGAGGTTTTGGCGCGTAAGGATGACGAAAAAGCTAAATGTGTTAAAGATATATTATCGTATTTAGAACTTGATCGTTATCAAGTTGAATTAGGTGTATGGGGACATATTGGTGAAGATGAAAGACAAGAAATATTGAAGCTCGATTTACCAGGTATTGAATTTGAACCTCAGTCAAAGAAAAGACAATATCTAAATTCTTCTTGGGCTTCTTATATTTTAGGTTATGCTAGAAGTAATGATGATGGTGAAATTGAAGGCGAGATGGGGATTGAAGCTTATTATGATGATATATTAAAGGGAAGTAATGGTTACCGTGAGTATCAACAAGATGCGTATGGTTATAAGATGGCCATAGCAAATGAGATTGTAGAAGAAGCAGTACCTGGTAATAATGTATACTTAACTATTGATAGTGATGTTCAAAATGTTTTAGAGAATGCTATTACTAATTTTTCAAAAGATAAGTCGTTAGATTGGGCTCTTTTTACAATAATGGATGCTAAAACGGGCGCTATTGTTGGAAGTGCTACTAATCCTAATTTTAATCCTAATACACTAGATAATTTAAAAAGTTATATGAATCCTTTGGTAAGTTATCAGTATGAACCAGGTAGTACAATGAAGATATTTTCATGGCTTGCAGCGATGGAAAATGGTATTTATAAGGGTGATGAATTATATCCATCTGGAACAATTAAGTTATCTGATAATACTTTAATTAAAGATTTTAATAATATTGGTTGGGGTAATATTAGTTATGATAGGGGATTTGCTTATTCGTCTAACGTTGCTGCCACTAGGCTTGCTTTGGAACTTGGGGTCGGAAAGTTAAATGATTATTATTTAAAATGTGGTTTTAGTACTAAGACTAAAATTACACTTCCTGGTGAGGAAGCTGGGTTAATAGATATTAATTATGAATCAGAGCTTGCTAATGCTTCTTTTGGTCAAGGAATATTAGTTACACCTGTTCAACTTATGCGGGCAATGAGTGCTTTTGCTAATGATGGTGTGATGGCAAGTCCTTATGTAGTTTCTAAAATTACCGATAGTACTGGTAAGGTGTTGTCAGAAACAGAGCCTGTGTATTCTGAAAAGATTGCTAGTAGCGAGAATATCAAAAAGATGAAGAAGTTACTTTATAATGTTGTATATGACAGTTTTAGTTATAATAAATTATATGCTCCTAGTAATGTTACTATTGCTGGAAAGACTGGGACTGCGCAAATTGCAAGTCCAAGAGGGGGATATTTAACAGGTGAGTATGATTATATTAAGTCGTTTTTAGGAATTTTCCCTTATGAAAATCCACAGTATGTATTTTATTTTGCGACTAAGCAATTTGTTGGCCCTAGTGGGGATATATATACTACTATTTCTAATACTATTAAGGATGTCGCTAATATTGTAAATGTTACGGAAGAGAAGAATGATGTTGATGATGATAAAATAATAGTTCTTGATGATTATATGAATAAGAATAAAGATGAAGTGGTAAAAAGTTTAAGTGATAAACATTTATCTGTAATTACTTTTGGGAATGGTAATACGATTATTAGTCAATATCCTCTTGCTAATGCAAAAGTAATAAGTGGCAGTAAAGTATTTTTTAAGACAAATGAGAATTCATTCTTGATGCCTGATGTTTTAGGTTGGAGTGAAAATGAAATACGAAGATTGTGTGAATTTATTGGCCTTAAATATCATATCGAGGGGTATGGAAAGGTTAAAAAGGTAAGTATTCCTGCTAAAACGGAATTAGATATAAGTAACATGGTTTTAGAAGTGCAGTTAGAGCCTTAAATATTTTATTATTTTAAGCATAGAATTAGGTAGGTGATTCTATGTTTTTTTATGAAATTCATAAACGCATTAGATTCTTTTTTCTTTTTTGTTTATTTGTTTCTTTGGTTATAATTGGCAGAGTTTTTTGGATAGAGGTTATTGATTATTATAAATTATCTAGTTTAGCCAATGATTTGTGGAGTAGAGATTTACCGATTGGGGCAGATAGAGGGATTATTTATGATAGAAATGGGAAGGAACTTGCAACTAATTTAACGACAACTAGTCTAATACTTGTGCCAAGTCAGATTGTAAATAAAGAAGAAGTAGCAAGAAGTTTAAGTGAAATTCTTAATGTGCCTTATGAAGAAATGTATAAGCATGTAAGTAAGAGAACAAGTATGGAAAGAGTTCATCCGGAAGGTAGGAGATTGTCTTTTCAGGTGGCTGATAAAATTGAGGCCCTTCATTATAAAGGAGTATATTTAGTTAAAGAGAGTAAGAGGTACTATCCTTATGATGAAGTGTTATCTCATGTTCTTGGGTATGTTGGAATAGATAATCAAGGGTTATCGGGGATAGAGCTTGTATATGATGAGTATTTAACTGGTAAGGATGGGGCTATTAAGTATTATTCTAATGGTAAAGGTGAGTCTTTAGAACATATTGAGGTTTATGAAAAACCTCAAAATGGAATAAATTTATATTTAACAATTGATTTAGATTTACAGCTTGCAATAGAAAGAGAACTAGATACTATTATGACCAAGTATACGCCAGAACATGCTATAATTGTGGCGATGAATCCTCAGAATGGGGAAATTCTTGGGATGGCTTCAAGACCTAATTTTAATCCTAATAATTATCAGGATTATGATTATGAAACAATTAATCGTAATTTGCCTATTTGGATGATGTATGAACCTGGTTCGACGTTTAAGATAATGACTTTGGCTGCAACTTTGGAAGAGAAAACTGTTAATTTATTTGAAGATACTTATTATGATGATGGAAGTATTAAAGTTGAGGGGGCTACAATACATTGTTGGAAGCATAAAGGGCATGGAATGCAAACATATTTACAGGTTGTTGAAAATAGTTGTAACCTTCTAGTCAATACAAGAACACATTTAAATTCATTGAGAATCCTTTAAATGGTGTTAAGATGACAACAACATTGGAAGTT